>CAZUYY010000087.1:0-8558 GCA_964624935.1 uncultured Prolixibacteraceae bacterium | reverse complement strand
ATCTTTGAATCAAAGTCATCCGATTTCCCCAAGAGGTCTTCCAATTGATGATAGATCCGGAGGTAACGACTTTTTTTCTTTAGCGTTTCCATTCCCGGAAATTCAAGCAAGAGGCAGTTCGACAGTAAAATGACGCATGATAGGTGCTTCATAGATGATCTTCATGCCCCTGGTTATTTTTTTTCGACGGTCGAACACATTTTTCAAGGCTACTGCCACCACGTCCATATGGTTATTAGTATATACCCTTCGAGGAATGGCAAGGCGGAGTAATTCAAGTTTCGGGTAACGGTTTTCACGTGTTACCGGATCACGGTCGGCTAACAGTGATCCAATCTCAACACCGCGCACCCCTGCTTCAAGGTAAAGTTGTATGGCAAGTGTCTGTGCCAGGAATTCTTCTTTTTTCAGATCCGGCAGAAATCGTTTGGCATCCACAAAAACAGCGTGACCGCCTATGGGTTGCTGAATCGGAATTCCAAATTCCATCAACCGTTTACCCAGGTATTCAACCTGTTTCACCCTTGTGTTAAGGTACTCAAAATCAGTTCCTTCGTAAAGCCCTTGTGCAATAGCATTCATATCGCGTCCGGCAAGCCCGCCATAGGTGATATATCCTTCAAACATAATGTTGTAAACACAACATTGCCTGAAAAGTTCTTTATCCTTCATGCCGATGAATCCTCCGATATTTACTATTGCATCTTTCTTGCAACTCATCGTCATGACATCCGCATAAGAAAACATTTCACGAACAATAGTGCGGATCGGCACATCTTTGTACTTCTCCTCACGCATCTTTATGAAATATGCATTTTCGGAAAAACGTGCTGAATCAAAAACAACGATTTTCCCATAACGGTCAGCAATTTGCCTTACCATCCTTAAGTTTTCCATAGAAACAGGCTGACCACCTGCCGAATTGTTAGTCAGGGTAATGATGATAAATGTTATTTTATCTGCTGATTTCTTAAGCACATTTTCCAGTTTCTCCGGATCGACATTTCCTTTAAACGGATGGTCATATGTCGTATCAAATGCCTCGTCAATCGTACAATCCACAGCAAACGCCTTACGATATTCTATATGTCCTTTGGTGGTGTCGAAATGGGAATTGCCGGGAACCAGGTTTCCTTCCTTTACGAGAACCGAAAAAAGAACATTTTCAGCAGCTCTTCCCTGGTGAGTCGGAAGAAAATGATCAAACCCGGTGATATCGAGAATCGCTTCCTTCAGTTTATAATAAGATGAAGCCCCTGCGTAACTTTCATCGCCCATCATCAACTCGGACCATTGTTTGTCGCTCATGGCTCCTGTTCCGGAATCGGTTAGAAGATCAATAAAAACATATTCACTTTTAAGGAGAAAAAGGTTGTACTTTGCATCTTTGATCCATTTCTGACGTTCTTCAAGTGTGCTTTTCCGGATGGTTTCTACCATTTTAATCCGATAAGATTCAGCAAAAGGGAGTTCCATAAAAGCTTTGATTTAATGATGCCTCAAAGGTAGAAATATTTTTTTACTAAAGATTTTTCCAGAAGAGTTTGTGTAATTTGCAAAATTGACGTAGGTTTGCTAACAGAAAGAGAGATATTTAACTATACCTATATATTTTAATGACTTTTTTGAAGGAGGACTTATTATCATGACTAAAAATGAGACTAACAGGGTCACAGGACTGACAAAACTATCCGATCTTACAGAACTTGCAAGAAAATCGGGTAAGAAAAAAGTTGCAGTTGCTGTAGCTCACGATGAACATTGCCTTGAAGCAGTCTGTACCGTGATGCAGCAGGGGATTATTGATGCTATACTGGTTGGCAACGAAAAAAAAATCAGGGAGATAGCTGCAAAGCTTAATCTGAATCTTACAAATGCCACTCTTTTTAATGAAGAAAACGATGTACTCGCAGTAAAACGTGCAGTAAAATTTGTTCGCGACAAGGAAGCCGATATTCTCATGAAGGGAAATATAACATCGGCAATATTTCTAAGGGGGGTTCTCGATAAAGAACAAGGTCTGCGGAAATCAGAAGTCCTTTCACATTTCTCAATCTTTGAGGTTCCGACTTATCATAAACTGATCGGATTGACGGATGCCGCTATGGTTATTGCCCCTGACATGAAAACCAAAATCGCTATCATTAATAATGCCGTAGGTTTCATGAATAAACTAGGATATGCAAAACCAAAAGTTGCCATGTTGTGTGCCGTGGAAATGGTGAATGAGCAAATGCCGGCCACACTGGAAGCTGCCATGATAGCCAAAATGAACCAGCGCGGACAAATTAAAAATTGTATTATCGACGGACCACTGGCTTACGACAATGCTGTTAGCAGTGAGAGTGCAAAACATAAAGGAATCGTAAGCGATGTCGCCGGAGATGCCGATCTGCTGGTTGTACCTGATATTGAAGCAGGAAATGTCCTTTACAAATGCTATGGGTTTTCTGCCAATGCCAAACTGGCTGCCGTGATTCTTGGTGCTGCAGCACCTGTCATTTTAACTTCACGGTCCGATACAGAAGAATCAAAACAGGCTAGTATCATTATGGCTGCCGCAGTAAACTAATCTTCATTTTTTCTGTTCTACCGGTAAGATTAGAAATCCCAAACTAGATACCTGAATCTAATAAAGAAAACCATGTCAAGCCGTTTATTTTCCACAAAATCTATAAATGACCTGATGAGCCAGGCTTCCGATTCCAAAAGTGGTTTTAAACGGGCACTGACAGTTACAAACCTGACAACCCTTGGAATAGGAGCAATAATTGGTGCGGGTATTTTCGTTTTAACAGGTCAGGCCGCTGCACAATATGCAGGACCGGCAATCGTGATTTCTTTTATCATATCCGGACTTGCATGCGCATTTGCAGGACTTTGTTACGCTGAATTCGCTTCCATGATCCCGATTGCTGGGAGTGCTTATACTTATGCTTACGCTACATTGGGCGAATTCCTGGCATGGATCATAGGATGGGATCTGATCCTGGAGTATTTGTTTGCAGCTGCCACAGTTTCTGTTGGATGGGGAGGTTATGTTGTAAGTTTCCTTCATGATTTTGGGATCAACATTCCGACAGCCTATACTGCTGCAACAGGCAGCGTTTTAGTGAATATCCCAGACATTGGGTGGCAGCAGGTTACTTCAAACCTTATCTCAAACCTCTCTTTGCAGGGAATTGATATTAATTCTTTGCCACATGTCACGGCAATTCTCAATTTGCCCGCTATGTTTATTATTGTTGCACTTTCTTTATTACTGGTCATAGGAATCAGGGAATCTGCCAATTTTAACAATGTGATGGTAATTACAAAAGTTTCGGTTATCATCTTATTCATTGCTATCGGAATCGCTTTCATCAAAACAGGTAACTGGCATCCATTTATTCCCAAAAATTCGGGGGTGTGGGGTCATTTTGGATGGAGCGGGGTTCTTCGGGGGGCAGGTGTTATTTTCTTTGCTTATATAGGCTTTGATGCCGTATCCACAGCAGCCCAGGAAGCTAAAAACCCTCAAAGGGACATGCCGATCGGTATATTGGGATCATTAAGCATCTCGACAGTTTTGTACATTCTGGTTGCCTTGGTTCTTACGGGAATTGTCAGTTACACAGCTTTGAATGTTGCTGATCCTGTTGCCGTTGGGGTAAATGCAATGGGAAAAGGAATGTTCTGGTTACGGCCAATAGTAAAAATTGCAGCTATTGCAGGACTTAGTTCTGTAATCCTGGTGATGCTTTTGGGACAGCCCAGGATCTTTTTTTCAATGTCAAAAGATGGTCTTTTGCCCCCGGTCTTCTCAAGAGTTCACTCAAAGTTCAAAACACCTTATGTGAGTACCCTGCTTACAGGTTCGGTGGCCATGGTTCTTGCCGGAATTCTGCCAATCAGTATTCTTGGAGAACTGGTTTCAATCGGAACCCTGCTGGCATTTGTGATAGTCTGTGTAAGCATCATGGTCCTGCGCAGGACCAATCCGGGATTGAAACGGCCTTTCAGGACACCTTTTGTTCCAGTTGTTCCAATTCTTGGCGCACTAATCTGCTTTATTCAGATGGCAGCGTTACCACTTGACACCTGGCTGCGTCTTATCATTTGGATGGCCATCGGTTTTATCATCTATTTTACTTATGGGATACGGAAGAGTAAATTGAGAAACTCAGGAATACAGAAGGAATAATTATTGTTAAATCATTATGAAAGAAGTAAAAATATTTGCAATAAACCCAGGATCTACCTCTACTAAAATTGCTGTCTACCAGGGTTCGGAACCAATATTTCTAAAGAATATAAAGCACAGTCCGGAAGAGCTTGCCCAGTTTCAAAAGATGTCGGACCAGTTTCATTTCAGAAAAAACCAGATTCTTCAGCAGCTTCATGAGGCAGATATTTCATTAGAGGAAGTACATGCTGTTATGGGCCGGGGTGGATTGCTTAAACCGGTCCAATCAGGTGTTTATGAGGTGAATGAGGCCATGATCCATGATCTTAAAAACAGTCCTCTTGGTGAACATGCCAGCAACCTTGGAGGGCTCATCGCTCATGATATTGCAATTGAACTGCCGGATGCCAAAGCTTATATCGCCGACCCGATTGTAGTGGATGAACTTGATGACATTGCAAGGGTCTCAGGTCATCCTTTGTTTGAACGGCTCTCGATCTTTCATGCCCTTAACCACAAAGCGATCGCCAGAGAATATGCCAAAGCAAATCAAAAACGTTATGAAGACCTGAATCTGATTGTTGTGCATCTTGGCGGTGGTATTACCGTGGGAGCCCATAAAAAAGGACAAGTTGTTGATGTGAACCAGGGATTGGATGGAGAAGGTCCGTTCACTCCGGAAAGAAGTGGAACCTTACCTGTTGGAGCACTCATCAAGCTTTGCTTTAGCGGGAAATATTCACGGGATGAAGTGCTGAAAATGAGTAAAGGCGAAGGCGGATTGATAGCTCATCTTGGAACCAACAATGCTGAAGAGGTGGAGAAAAGAATTGAGGCCGGCGATATGAGAGCCAGGATGATCTATGATGCAATGGCCTATCAGGTTGCAAAATACATCGGTGAAATGTATGTGGTTCTCAAATGTGAAGTCGATGCAATACTGATCACTGGAGGCATTGCCAATGATAATAAATTTGTTTCCTTCATACAGGAGTATGTGCACAAAATAGCCCCTGTATATGTCTATCCGGGCGAGGATGAAATGCGTGCTCTGGCCATGAATGGTTTACTTCTGATCAAAGGAGAACTTCAGGCAAAGGTATACAAGTAAAATGCCTGGCAGTTCTTTGATGCCTGTTTTCCTTAATTTTTTAATTACCTTTGCTACAAAGTAACAGAAAATCAACAAACTTTACTTCATGATGAAGAAAATCCAGATGGTCGACTTGCGCAGTCAGTACCTTAATATCAAACTTGAGATTGACAAAGGAATTCAGGATGTTATTGATTCCTGCGCATTTATAAACGGCCCTGCAGTTAGAAATTTTCAGGAAGCTCTAGAGAAGTACCTTGGTATAAAACATGTAATTCCCTGTGCAAACGGTACAGAGGCTTTGCAGGTTTCGATGATGGCACTGGGATTGCAGCCGGGTGATGAAGTTATTACCTCTTCTTTTACTTTCATAGCAACTGCCGAGGTTATTGCTTTGTTAAAACTGACACCGGTTCTTGTTGATGTTGACCCCGGTACTTTCAACATCGATTTAAAAGCTATTGAAAAAGCAATTACCCCAAAAACAAAAGCTATTGTTCCGGTGCATCTTTTCGGGCAATGTGCCCCCATGGAAGAGATCATGGAACTTGCCAGGAAACACAACCTTTTTGTGATAGAAGACAACTGCCAGGCCATCGGATCGGATTATATTTTTAATGATGGATCACGAAAAAAAGGAGGAACCATTGGAAATATCGGATGCACTTCCTTTTTCCCTTCAAAGAACCTGGGTTGTTATGGTGATGGTGGCGCAATCTTTACCAATGATGATGAGCTGGCTAACCAACTCAGGATCATTGTTAACCATGGGATGGTAGTACGTTATTATCACGATATTATTGGTGTAAATTCACGACTCGACAGCATTCAGGCAGCAATTCTCATGGTGAAACTCGGACATCTTGATGAATATGCTGCAAAACGGAAAGCAGCGGCTGATTTCTACGATAAAGCATTTTCCAATAATTCTCATCTGACGACCCCGGAAAGATATCCAAAATCCAGCCATGTTTTTCACCAATACACTCTGGTTACTCATACTACTGACCGCAAGGGGCTTATTGATTACCTGGCTGTTAAAGAAATCCCAGCCATGATTTATTACCCGGTTCCACTGCATATGCAGAAAGCCTATATTGATCCGCGTTATAAACCCGGTGATTTTCCGGTAACAGAAGCTTTGTGTGAATCGGTAATCTCACTTCCCATGCATACGGAGCTGGATGATGGACAATTGGACCATATTGTCACTTCAGTACTGGAATTTGTAAACCGATAGGCCATGGGGAAAGAATATTTCGCACATGAGACTGCTGTCATTGACGAGGGGTGTATCATCGGAAAGGGAACGAAGATCTGGCATTTTTCGCATATCATGAGTAGTTGTATCATTGGGGAAGATTGCAACATCGGACAAAATGTCGTGGTTTCTCCGGATGTTATTTTAGGTAGAAATGTCAAGGTTCAGAATAATGTTTCTATTTATACCGGCGTTACCTGCGAGGATGATGTTTTCCTTGGGCCATCGATGGTTTTTACCAACATTATAAATCCGCGTAGCCACATAATCAGAAAAGAACAATATGTGAAAACACTTGTTCGAAAAGGAGCTTCAATCGGGGCAAATGCTACTATCGTTTGTGGAAATGAAATCGGGGCATATGCTTTTATCGGGGCCGGCGCTGTGGTGATAAAGAATGTCAAACCTTATCAACTGATTGTTGGGAACCCGGGACGTCACGTAGGCTGGATGAGCGAATACGGTCACAGACTTGAGTTTGACGATAACGGGATTGCAGAATGTCCGGAAAGTCATGAGAAATATTTACTGAAAGACGGGAAAGTCTGTAAACAGAGATAATACACGATGGAAACAAAGATCCACCCACTCAATTTTGCATTGATCGGCGCAGCAGGATATATTGCACCCCGGCATATGAAGGCGATCGGGGAAACCGGGAATAACCTGGTAGCAGCGCTTGATCCTTATGATGGTGTTGGGATCATGGACAGTTATTTTCCAAAAGCCGACTTCTTTATTGAACCTGAACGCTTCGACCGTCATCTTGATAAATTGCGCCGCCTTGCAAAATCCGGTGGCTCTGAAGATTACCGAAAAGTCGATTATGTGAGTATCTGCTCGCCGAATTACATGCACGATTCACATATCAGACTTGCTTTGCGTAACGAAGCTACTGCCATCTGTGAAAAACCGGTTGTATTGAATCCATGGAACCTGGATGCCTTGCAGGAGATAGAGAAAGAAACCGGGGAAAAAGTATTCACTATTTTCCAGGTCAGGCTTCATCCCGTGATCAAAGCTTTAAGGGAAAAGATCCTGAACAGCCCTGATGATAAAGTTTATAATGTTGATTTGACTTATATCACTTCCCGAGGCAAATGGTATTATCGTTCCTGGAAGGGTAACATTGAAAAATCAGGGGGAATAGCAACAAACATCGGCATTCATTTTTTTGATCTTCTTACCTGGATCTTCGGGGAGCTAAAAGAAAATATCGTTCATGTGCTTTATCCGGAAAAAGCTGCCGGGATATTGTATCTTAAAAAGGCCCGAGTCCGTTGGTTCCTGAGTCTGGATTATCAGGATAATCCGAAACAAGTGAAAGAGAAAGGATTACGGACATATCGTTCAATTACAGTTGAAAATGAAGAAATTGAATTCAGCGAAGGATTTACGGACCTGCATACGGAAAGTTATCGGCAGCTGCTTACTGGGAATGGATTTGGAATGAATGAAGCCAGAAGTTGTGTTGAGATTGCACACCAGATAAGAAATTCCACACCCATCGGAATAAAAGGAGATTATCATCCTTTATTGAGTACGATCCGGAAATAAACCGGATGCTTATCATAATATACTATCTGGCATGAAGATTTTGGTCACAGGGGGAACGGGATACATTGGATCACATACTGTTGTTGAACTCCAAAGGAAAGGATTTGAAGTTATCATTGCTGATAATTTATCCAACTCAACCATCAATGTTGTTGAAAATATTAGCAAAATCACAGGCATTAAACCCCTGTTCGAAAAAGTCGACCTTTCAGATCAGGGACCGACACAAAATCTCTTCAATCGTTATCCCGGCCTGAATGCTATCGTTCATTTTGCAGCCTATAAAGCTGTAGGTGAATCCGTTCTTCACCCATTAAAATATTACCAAAACAACCTGGGTTCACTAATGAATCTTCTTCGTGAAATGGTAACCCATGGAATCAGGAATATTGTTTTTTCTTCGTCATGCACGCTTTATGGTCAACCGGATGTTCTCCCGGTTACTGAAGCAGCGCCTATTAAACAAGCAGCATCTCCTTATG
>CAZUYY010000086.1:5437-8560 GCA_964624935.1 uncultured Prolixibacteraceae bacterium | reverse complement strand
TCGGTCCTTACATCAGGTAACTGGTTGATCTGATTTCTGATCTGCTGAATATCTCCGGAAATGAAAACAGTTACCATTTTAAGCCTTTTACCAAAGATCATATCTGAAATGGAATCACCAACCATTACCGATCGTTTAAATTTTATCCCGGGAAAGTCTTTTCGGGCCATGAGTCCCATGCCCACATTGGGTTTCCGTTTCAAAGAACCTTCCTGTTCAAGATAAGGACTATGATAAATACGATCGATCCTGCCTCCCATCCGTTCAATCTCCGATATCATTTTCCGGTGAAGGGCATTCAGGTCCTCCTCTGTCATCAGGCCTTTCCCAATCCCCTGCTGGTTGCTGACTACGATGATCTTTTGAAATTCCCCTGAAAGGATCTTCAGGGCATCGGTAACCCCCGGAAGAAACTCGAATTGTTCCCATTTCTGCACGTACCCTCCTGAGATTCGTGTATTGATCACACCATCCCTGTCGAGAAAAAGGCTCCAGCCTGAATCAATCATCAAATCGTTTAAATTCATCCTGCGCTGTCATGTAATCTTCCGGGATCCCGATATCCAGGAAATATCCCCGGGAGGGATAACCATAGATTCCCACTTCTTTATAGCATTTTTCAAAACAATCCTTTTCGATTGAGAACTTTTTCCCAAAAGAACCAGAAACCAAAAAACTTTTATTGATCAGGTAAACACCGCCATTGATATAGCCCGGACTCGCATCCTGTTTCTTTTCATTAAATCCGGTCACTTTCTTTGTCTGATCAATTTTTACCGTTCCGAACCTGGAAGTATCATCCAGGTAACGCAGGGCCATTGTCAGATCGGCTTTGATTTTAAGGTGAAATTGAAGAATTGCATGCATGTCAATCCGGAACATACTATCCCCATTCAGGACAAAGGCACATTCTTCTTCCACCTGTTTCATTGCATTAACAATACCTCCACCCGTCCCCAGAGGTTCTTCTTCAATAGCATAGAATATTGGAAGATGCTTGTACCGGTCCTTAAAATAATTCAGTATCATCTCGCGCTTATAACCTACCGAAAGAATCACTTTCCTGATGTCCTGACCGGTCAGAAAGTTAAGGAGATATTCCAGGAAAGGCTTATCATTGATAAGGGCCATTGATTTTGGCTTATCATTGACCACCTTTTGCAGCCTTGTGCCAAGGCCACCGGCAAGAATAATTGCTTCCAAAACAAAACTTATTTAGGAAAGATCGTCGATTCAACGTATTCGCAAATGATATGCCCGATCATGATGTGTGACTCCTGGATCCTTGGCGTTTCCAAAGAAGGAACATTGATCAGGAAATCACAGAGATTCTTCATCTTACCGCCTGTTTTTCCTGTCAGTCCAACCGTAATGATCCCCATTTTACGGGCTGTCTCGAGTGCACGGATGATATTCGCTGAATTCCCTGATGTAGAGATAGCAATAAGCACATCGCCTTCATTTCCGGTCCCTTTCAATATCCGGGAATATACCTCTTCAAACGAATAATCATTTGCTACTGCTGTCAGGTAAGAAGTATTAACATGCAAAGCCTCAGAAGGAAGAGGTGCCCTGTCATAATTGAACCTGCCTGAAAACTCGGCAGCCAGGTGCTGCGCATCGGCAGCACTTCCCCCATTTCCGCAAAACAGCACTTTGTTGCCATCACAAAACGCCTCAGCACAAGTATCAGCTACCTCCTGTATCACTTCAAGAAGCCTCTGATCAGCCAATATCCGCTGCTTTGTCAGGATAGACTCATTAATAGCATCAGTAATTCTCATCAATTTATTTTCTTACAAAGATAAACCATAAAAAATAATGGGTAATTGACAATTGATAATTGATAATTGATAATTTACTTAGGATCACGCGTTACAATTTTTTCATCATTTCGTTATCCATCTTGTCCGCTATTTCATTTTTCACTTCTCCCCTCCCTCCTGGGGGAGGGGCCGGGGGTGGGGCTTTTAGACATTTACATCGTCCACCTCGACAAGCCCTTGCTCGTAAATTCATATCTTTTCGTCTGCCCACCAAACTTCTTCAGCGCTTCAATCACAACCGAACGTGTAGTTCCCGGGCAATAAAAGAACATAAAGCCTCCGCCGCCTGCACCGGAGATTTTTCCACCTGTCGCTCCATGCTGCATCGCCGTTGAATATATTTCATCTATGAAAGTGTTTGTGATCCCCGCTGCCATATTCTTTTTGAACTGCCACCCGAAATCCAGGATCTCCCCTATCTTCCAGAGTTCTCCTTTAAGCAATGCCTCTTTCATCATAACAGCCTGTTCTTTCAGCTTGTGCATGGCCTCTATCGTCTTTTCATTCCGGTTTGTTACGTTCATCGATTGCTGCTCAATGATGATTGATGACAGACGGCTGGTCTCAGTATGATAAAGAATAAGATTATGTGACAATTCATCGAGGTACTTTCCGTGGATCCTCAGCGGGTTTACGATCACCTTATCTTCCTTTGAGAATTCCATAAAATTAACGCCGCCGAAAGTTGCTGCATATTGATCCTGCTTCCCTCCTGCCATTCCCAGATCTACCCGTTCAATTTCATAAGCAAGATGAGCCAGGTCATATTCCCCCAGTGGCAATCCCAGCCATTCGCTGAAAGCCCCAAGAATAGCAACAACCAGCGTGGATGAAGTGCCCAGTCCTGAACCTGGAGGAGCATCCACATACGTTGTAAGTTCAAAGGACAAAGGCTCTTTCACAAACTCCCTTACCACCCTGTTATAAATACCTTTCACCAGGTCGAGTTTCCCGTCGATAGGCAGAACAGACATATTCCGGAAGGTATAATGCTCATTCTTATCAACCGAGTTCAGGATGATCTTGTCATCATCCCTCGGAACGACGGTCGCATAGGCATACATACTGATGGTAGCATTCAGGATCGTCCCGCCGAACAACTCTGAATAAGGAGCCACATCGGTCCCCCCACCTGCAAGCCCCAACCGTAAAGGTGCTTTACTTCGTACTATCATAGGCTCTGGTATTAGGTTTATTACTTTGTAACTCTGTCACTCTTGTCCTACATTTCATTTTTAACTACTCCCCTCCCTCTTGGGGGAGGGGCCGGGGGTGGGGTCATCTCCCCTCCCTCTTG
>CAZUYY010000086.1:0-5337 GCA_964624935.1 uncultured Prolixibacteraceae bacterium | reverse complement strand
GGGCTGGGGGTGGGGTCATCTCCCCTCCCTCTTGGGGGAGGGGCCGGGGGTGGGGCTTTTGAAGGTAGCCGGCGATGAAGCCTCCTTCTAAGCCAAAATGAATTATCAGGCACTATTATTTTTGTACTCAAACATTTAGATATCACTGTGCGCAAGATGTTAATAAGTTAAATTGATTTAACCCTATTCTTCTTTGTAAATTGCTGCTTCAAAAAACTTCACCTTCAAAATCATTTTTCACTTGATTTTGCGTTGTTTACAGATTTATGATTTCATAATAGATGATTGACATGGAAAAAGAACCCATTGTAAATGCTGATAAGGATAAAAAACCGGATTTTTACAATGATGTGTTATCGAAAAGATTACGTCCGAAAGTAACGACAGAAGAACCGGAAATGAAGAATCAGAGTAAAGAAACGGAACCATATAAAGATGAGCAAAAGGAGCCTGTTAAGGCGAACCGGAAAGTATATTCTACGGAAGAAGCCATGAAGGCTTCGACTGAATATTTTCACGGGGATACGCTTGCAGCCAACGTCTGGGTCAATAAGTATGCGCTAAAGAATTCCGAAGGCCATCTGTTCGAGCTCACGCCGGATGATATGCATCACAGGATTGCACGTGAGATCGCACGGATTGAGAAAAAGTACCCCAATCCGATGAGTGAGGATGAGGTATATCAACTTATCCGGGATTTCAAATATATCATACCCCAGGGAAGCCCGATGGCTGGTATCGGGAATAATTTTCAGATCGGTTCCCTCTCCAACTGTTTTGTGATCGGTAATGAAGGAGCTTCGGATTCATACGGCGCCATCATGAAAACCGATGAAGAGCAGGTTCAATTGATGAAAAGGAGGGGTGGTGTCGGCCATGACCTGTCGCATATCCGCCCGAAAAACAGTCTTGTCAGGAACAGTGCCCTGACCTCGACCGGTATCGTACCTTTCATGGAAAGATATTCCAATTCTACACGCGAAGTCGCACAGGAAGGCCGCCGCGGTGCTTTGATGCTCAGCATCTCCATCCAGCATCCGGATGCAGAGCATTTTATCAATGCCAAACTGGAATCAGGAAAAGTGACGGGTGCAAATATTTCAGTAAAGATCACGGATGAATTCATGAATGCTGTGGTTTCCGACGGAGAATTTACCCAGCAATATCCAATCGAAGTGTCAGACCCTCAGTTCACAAAGAAAATCCAGGCACGGGAACTCTGGTCCAAGATCATTCACAATGCCTGGAAATCAGCCGAACCCGGTATCCTCTTTTGGGATACGATCCGGCGGGAATCCGTTCCCGACTGCTATGCCGATCTCGGATTCAGAACCATATCCACGAACCCATGCGGAGAGATCCCGTTATGTTCCTATGATAGCTGTCGTCTCCTTGCCATCAACCTTTACAGTTATGTGGATAAACCTTTCACCGCGGAAGCCAGCTTTGATTGCGATCTTTTTATTGACCATGTTCATAAAGCCCAGCGGATGATGGATGATATCATTGACCTGGAACTGGAAAAGATCGATAACATTCTGAAAAAGATCAAAAGCGATCCGGAGGATGAAGCCATCAAATCCCGTGAACGTAACCTTTGGCTTAACATCAAGGAGAAGGCCATCCAGGGCAGAAGGACCGGCTTCGGCATTACCGCCGAGGGAGATATGCTTGCTGCTCTTGGAACACGTTACGGATCGAATGATGCTATCGATTTCTCTGTTGAGGTTCACGAGATGCTGGCCATTGAAGCGTATCGGTCATCAATCACCATGGCCGCTGAAAGAGGCGCTTTCCCGATCTGGAAGGCTGAACGGGAGAAAGACAATCCTTTCATTCTTCGCATGAAAGAGGCCGCGCCAGAGTTGTATGCACAGATGGTTAAACACGGCCGTCGCAACATTGCCCTTCTGACCATTGCCCCCACCGGCTCTGTCAGCATACTTTCACAAACTACCTCCGGTCTGGAACCAGTATTTGCAGTGACTTACAAGCGCCGGCGCAAAGTGAACCCCAACGATAAACATGCACGGATCACTTTTACAGATGAGATAGGGGATACCTGGGAAGAATACCATGTCTTTCATCATAAATTCGTCACCTGGCTTGAAACGAAGGGATATAATGTAGATGAAGTTTCATTGATGGATGAAAAAGAACTGAAGGCCATTATTAAACAATCTCCATATTATAAGGCGACATCAGGCGATATTGACTGGGTTGCAAAGGTTCACATGCAGGGAGCGGTTCAGAAATGGGTAGATCATTCGATCAGCGTTACCGTTAATGTTCCCAATGAAACGAAGGAAGAGATGATAGCCAGCATTTACGAAACAGCCTGGAAAGCAGGTTGTAAGGGAATGACTGTTTACCGCGATGGCAGCCGTGAAGGAGTCCTGGTGAATAATGACAAGAAAGATGATGCCGATAATGCAAATGTATTCAGGGAAACCCGTGCACCTCACCGTCCGGATAAACTCGAAGCAGAGATCGTCCGCTTTCAGAATGATTATGAGAAATGGATAGCCGTGGTGGGTCTTCTGAACGGACATCCCTATGAGATCTTTACCGGCCGTGCCGATGATTTCTGGATCCCGCAGTGGGTGCAGAAAGGCTGGATCTGTAAGAATCGTCCGGACGGAGTGACCTCACGCTATGATTTCCAGTTTGAAGACAGACAGGGATACAAGATTACCATCGAAGGACTGTCACGGTCATTTACAAAAGAGTACTGGAATTATGCAAAACTTATCTCCGGGATCCTGCGTCATGGAATGCCGTTGCCTTTTGTTGTGAACATCATCAGCAAACTTCATTTTGAAGTCGATTCCATCAACACATGGAAAAACGGAGTAGAAAGGGCCCTGAAGAAATTTATTCCCGATGGAACCCAAGCTCCTGAACGTGTCTGTCCCAATTGTCATGAGGCGAATGTTCTGATATACCAGGAAGGATGCCCGATTTGTACCAAGTGCGGGTATACCAAATGTGCATGATCCCTTCTCAGAAATGCATCTTGTGATAATCAAAAGTCTGACTATCCCGCAATCGCCTGATCTTTTGTGTAATACCCAGTAGTGCCTTCAGATTGTTCCGGAAGAACCATTCAATTGCTTCTTGTTTGCCATGCACGGCTTCCGCAAAAACAATATGGAACGGATAATTGTTCTTTTTTAACCATTCAAAGGCATCCCCGTTTTCATCAATGGCGCTGTCGAGTGCAGCCAATTCAGGAAATCCGTTTTTCATCAGCCAGTCAGCAGCTTCATCACTTCCCTGTACTGCATAAGAAAGTGCTGCAAGTTCAGCATACCCGTGTTTTAAAAACCAGTCAAGAATATCTTTCCCCCCTCCGATGGTCTCACCAAAGGCAATAAGGATCTTGGGAGGATATTTGAGAAGGTCAGGCATACTGGGTAGTGGGTGTTGGGTATTGGATGTTGGGTTTGAGTCCCCTCCGAAAACTAATTTTAATCTTCCTTCAAATCTCGTTGATCGATATTCGATTACTCAATTTTACCGATATTGTCTCACCTCCCCTCCCTCTTGGGGGAGGGGCCGGGGGTGGGGTTTTGGGTTTTAACTATAGACCTTTGCTTCAATCCCAAATTTCCTTACTTTTTCAGCTATTTTTTCAAGTTCAAAGATACTGATTTTTTCAAGATTGTGTACAGGGGTGATACGTGAAATGGGATAGATCATTACCAGGGACGGGCGGATGAAGTCGATATGCTGAAGCCACCCGGCCACTTCAGCTTCAGTAGTATTATCAATGACTTCTCCCTTATATGATCCCCGGAGGAACATACTCTGAATGATCACTTTTCCATTGAATTTTTTCAGGTTTGTGATCAGATTGTCAAATTTTACAGACCGTACAGGATTATTTATCCGGTGAAAAAGCCTTTCAGATCCGGCATCTAATTTCTGAATGTTGTTATCGAGTTTGAGTAAGGCATTAAAAATTGAAGAATCGCTGAGCATAGAGGCATTTGAAAGAATGGAAACCTTAACACCGGGCATATATTTGTCACGCAATGCGAGGGTGTCGTCCACGATACCGGAAAAATCCGGGTGCATGGTGGGTTCTCCGTTCCCGGCAAAAGTCATTACATTGGGAATATGATCTTCCTCAATGAGTTCTTTCAGCCTGTATTCAAGATATTCACTTACAATGTCTCGCGATGGAAGATCGGGAACCAGGTTCCCGGTTTCCGGGGTCCATCCGCATTCACAATAGATACAGTTGAATGAACAGTATTTTGAATGGCTGGGAAGAAGATTAATTCCGAGAGATAGGCCAAGCCGCCGGCTGCGGACAGGGCCGAAAATGACATCGTGAAAAAGAAATCCGGGCATATAAATCAAATAAAAGTACAAATTTGAGAATTTTCCACTGATTAACTTACCGGTGCTTTACCAATTTTGATTATTTTTACAAATTCTAATATATCTGATGCTATCACTTAAGGAGATACAGGCCCCTGTTGCTGAACACCTTGGGATCTTTGAAGACAAATTCAGAGCCTCCATGAAAAGCCGTGTTCCATTGTTGGACAAGATCATGCATTACATCATCAAACGAAAGGGGAAGCAGATGCGTCCGCTTTTTGTTTTCCTTGCCGCCAGCGTGACCGGGGGCATCAGGGAATCAACCTACCGTGCTGCCTGTCTTATCGAATTGCTGCATACCGCGACACTGGTGCACGACGATGTGGTGGATGATTCAAACCTCCGGAGGGGCTATTTCTCCATCAATGCATTGTGGAAGAATAAAATCTCTGTTCTGGTAGGAGATTATCTCTTATCAAAGGGATTATTGTTTTCTCTTGAAAATGATGATTATGATCTTCTCAGGATCGTTTCCCATGCAGTCAGGGAAATGAGTGAAGGAGAGTTGTTACAGATCGAGAAAGCCCGTCGTCTCGATATAGGGGAAGAGGTATATTTTGAGATCATCCGCAAAAAAACTGCCTCCCTTATTGCCTCCTGCTGTGCCTGCGGATCGGCTTCATCAGGTTCCAACCCGGAAACCATTGAAAAGATGCGTCTTTTCGGGGAATACACGGGAATTGCTTTCCAGATCAAAGACGATTTGTTTGATTATGAATCGGGGAATGCAACCGGTAAACCTGCCACCTTAGACATTAAAGAGCAAAAAATGACGCTTCCCCTCATATACCTTCTGAACCATACGGGAATGGCTGAGAGAAGATGGGTCGTCAATACGGTCAAAAACCATAATACAGAACCGGAAAGGGTTGCCGAACTCATTAAAAAGGTCAGGGCAAATGGCGGAATAGCGTATGCACATGAAAAGATGCTGGAGAACCGCCA
>CAZUYY010000085.1:0-8727 GCA_964624935.1 uncultured Prolixibacteraceae bacterium | reverse complement strand
CTGATATCTTCTGAAGATATGTGTATGAGATTGATATCAAGCATTTTACAGGCTTCACAGACGGACACGATGTTTTTTTTCTGGTAATTACCAAGGAGAGGTGATTCAAGATTAGCCAGAAATAGTTTGTTATTTTTCAAGATATCCATTCTGAAGATCGCGTCAGGATTATATTCTATTCTACCTGACTTCACCATAAATTCAGCATCGGCAAATAAAATTTCTGATTGTTCTTCTTTTGCTTTTTCAATAAATACATGACGGATGTCATCCTGGCTCTCACCGATCACAACGGGAACACCGTGTTTTATTATGCCGGCTTTTTCCATGGCAATCTTTTCAACGGTATCCCCGAGAAACTGCATGTGATCAAAACTTATGTTCGTTATAACAGAAAGGAGGGGAGTTAATACATTTGTCGAATCCAATCTTCCTCCCAGTCCTACTTCAATGATTGCAACATCGATTTTTTCTTCCCTGAAATAGTCAAAGGCCATACCTACTGTCATCTCAAAAAAAGAAGGTCTGATCTTCTCAAAATCCTGTTTGTAATTTTCGACAAAATGAACAACTTTTTCTTCCGGTATCTTGATTCCGTTGATCCGTATGCGTTCCCTGAAATCGGTCAGATGCGGAGAGGTATAGAGGCCGGTTTTTAATCCTTTTTCCTGCAGGATAGATGCAAGCATGTTCGATGTTGATCCTTTTCCATTTGTTCCTCCGATATGAACAGACCGGAATGCCTCCTGGGGATTTTTACGAAGGTTGCAGATCGCCCATGTATTGTTAAGGTCAGCCCTGTATGCGGCGGTGCCAATACGATGATACATTGGAAGTTGGGCATTGAGATAGTCCAGTGTTTCTTTGTAGGTCATGTGTTCATCTTTCTGAAAATACCTGGTAAATGGCCCCTCCGATATTGTCATGAGTGGCGCCGGTACAGGATTTCAAACAGTTAATCTCGTTTCTCCAGCGAAGAACACCGAGAAAAGCAAATATCATGGCTTCTTTAAAGTTTATGGTAGGAAGATCAGGTAATATCAGATTTTTCCCTGTTCTTTCACGAATCCTTTCGATAAGGAAGCTATTAAAAGCGCCTCCTCCTGTGACAAGTATGGCAGACTGATTCTTAGACTTGACGACATTCGCAATCTGGCAAGCAATATGTTCGATGAATGTTCGAAGTTTGTTTTCAACCGGAATATCAACCCGTTCCATTAATGGATAGACTTCCAAAAGAATCCATTCTTTTCCTAGTGATTTTGGTGGTTGTTTGCGATAGAATTCCAGATTGTTCAATGTTACCAATAAGGCCTGACAGATAAATCCATTTCTTGCCAACATCCCGTTTTCATCATACTCCTTATGCAGAAAGGAGGAAAGGTGATTGAGGACAATATTTACCGGACAAATGTCAAAAGCAATCCGGTTGCCGGATTGTTTAAAGGAGATATTTGCAATCCCGCCCAGGTTAAGGCAATAGCCATAGTCATCAAATAAAAGATGATCTCCGATTGGTACCAGTGGAGCTCCTTGTCCTCCCAGCGCGACATCTGCCGACCGGAAATCACAAACTACCGGGACCCCTGCTTCTGCAGCAATGGCTGATCCATTACCGATTTGTGAAGTAAAGTTAATTTCTGGCCGATGGAAGATCGTATGCCCATGGGAAGCTATAAAATCAGGCTTTATATTATGCTTCTGATGGAATTCATTAGTGATTTTTCCAAGGTAATGGCCATACTCTGAATCTGTCCTGACAAATTCAAATGCACTTGTGTTTTCAAGGTTCGACAACCGGGTTTTCCATTCATTGGAATAGGTGACGGTTTCTGCTTTTTCAATCGTATAATCCCATTTTCCGTCCTTAAATATAAAGGTGCAGAATGCAATATCGACACCATCTAGGGATGTCCCCGACATCAACCCTGTTACCAAGTAAATGTCTTTATCTTGCTGAGATCGATCCATGCGTCATTATTACGATGTCTTATAAATGATTGACAAGGTTTTCAAGTTTAATTCCTCTCGATCCCTTTATCAGGATTGCCTTATCGGCTATTCTGTGGTGCTCGAACCAAATACGGGCGAGTTCGCTGTCCTGGAAACAAATCCATTCCTTTCTTGTGTTCAGCCTTGTAAATACTGGGCCGATAAAGTAGACTTCAGTAAATCCAAGTTTCTCGATAAGGTCAAGAATGTGCTGATGCTCGTTATCGCTTTCGCTTCCAAGTTCGAGCATGTCACCAAGGATGAGCACTTTCTTGTCATGCTTGGATTCGGAAAAATTTTGCAATGCCAGATCCATACTACTGGGATTGGCATTGTACATATCAAGGATAAGGAGGTTGTTATTAGTTTGAAGGATTTGTGATCGGTTATTCTGCGGTTCATAAGATTCGATAGCATTTTTTATTTGGCCGGGATCGACATTGAAATAGTGTCCGATACATGCCACCGCAAGAATATTCTCTGCATTGTATCTGCCAAAGAGTTTCGTCGATAAAATGATCTCCTGTCCGTTCATCTTTATTTTCATCTTCAGAAAGGAATCCTTCAGATCATTTGTTTCATTTGTAAGAATTGCATCACCGGGATCATAGGGGATGATCTTCATCCCTTGTGCACATCTGACAAGCAATGGATCCCCTGTATTTACAAACGCAGTTCCCTGGCGGGATTTCAAAAAACGGAACAGTTCTGTCTTGGCGTTTATAACACCTTCAAATCCTCCAAATCCCGCAAGGTGTGCCTTCCCGATATTAGTAATGATCCCATGGGTAGGTTCTGCTATTCTGCATAGAAGATCAATCTCGCCGGGATGGTTAGCACCCATCTCCACGATAGCTATCTCTGTTTCTCGTCTGAGTTGTAAAAGGGTGAGTGGTACCCCAATATGATTATTAAAATTCCCGGATGTGGCTAAGGTCTGATATTTTTTTGAGAGAACAGAATTTAGAATTTCTTTGGTCGTGGTTTTACCATTTGTCCCGGTAATAGCCAGAAAGGGGATCCTGAATTGCTTGCGATGATGGTTTGCAAGGTGTTGCAAAGTAGAGAGGACATTCTCCACAAGAATACACCGCTCATCAGTCTGATAACTTGCATTATCAATAATGGCATACGAAGCCCCTTTTTCAAGTGCATAACTGGTAAATTCATTTCCATCAAAGTGTTCCCCTTTCAGTCCGAAGAAAAGGCAACCTTTCCTGACTTTTCTGCTGTCAGTAGATATTTCCGGATGTTGCAGGAAAAGGGTGTATAAATTTTCAAGCATCGGCAGGTCTGGATTCAACAATTGTACAAAGTAAATAAAAAACCCCGCTTCCTTCTTGAAACGGGGTTCAGAAATTTCAATGTTGCTTTATTTTCCGGGGATAGTACCGCCTACACGGGTCATTGCGCAACGGAATCCGATGCAATCGGAAGCATCATCCTGGTCGAGGAACCTGCGTGTACTGGGACTCAGGAAGTAGGCACCATCTTTCCAATTGCCGCCTTTATATACTCTGGTATGATCTGTAATGAGAGATGTCTTGCCATACTCGTACATCAGACTTGTCGTTGATGTATCCTTTGGTGGATTTGTCCAGTTACCGCCAATGTTGGATGCATAGTCACCATCAAGATAATTTATATTATCAGCAGCACGGTAATTCTTACGGTTTACTGCTTCTGATGTTGTAATATCGCGGTATTTCAAGTGACCGAGGCTATCTTTCTGAGCAACAAATCCTTCTGCATCACGGACTTCAGTTTTAAATACATTTCCACGGAATGGACGGAGATCGGTGTTGTCCATTGAATTCATTGGTCTGTAAACATCAAGGACCCATTCACTGACATTTCCGGCCATATTATAAAGTCCGTAATCATTCGGGAAATAAGAAGCAGCCGGTGCGGGTATATCTGCACCATCATTAAGATTCCCTGCGACACCCATATAGTCGCCTTTTGCTCTGCGGAAGTTATCCATAAAACCACCATAATATCTTGATTCGCTGGTTCGCACGTAATTTCCGTTCCAGGGATAATTCTTTCTTTCAATGACTCTTTCATAAAGCGTATTTCCAATGAGTCCGAGAGCAGCAAATTCCCATTCTGCTTCAGTGGGGAGTCTGTACTTTGGAAGAAGAATACCATCTTCCATCCTTACCTTTCGTGTTCCTGTTCCATTCGGATTCAGGTCAGGCAATGGTCTGTCTACCAGTCCTTCATATTGTCCGGCAAGATAAGCTTCTGTATTGAAATTGTTTTCGTCTTTTTGAGAAGGATCCAGTGAGAGAATTCCTTTCCTGACTAATAAATTTTCATTTACTCTGTCTGTTCTCCAGGCACAATAATCATTTGCCTGAACCCAGCTTACGCCAACCACAGGATAGTTTCTATAGGCAGGATGCCTGAAATAATACTCAACAAGAGGTTCATTATATGCAAGTTTATCACGCCAAACTAGGGTGTCTGGCAGGGCTTTCCTGTAAACATCAGGATAATCAGTACCATATACATGATTCAGCCAATAGAGATATTCAAGGTAATCGAGATTTCTCAACTCGGTCTGATCAATGTAAAAACTTGAAACGGTTACTCTTCTGGGCTGATTATCCCAATCGAACATTACGTCATCCTGGGTTTGGCCCATGGCGAATGTACCACCTTCAATAAAAACTAACCCCGGTCCTGTTTGTTGTTCGGAATAAGGCCGGACTTCAAATCCACCGTTTTTTGGGTTGTTGTAATCCCAACCGGTGGTCTTTGAGGTTTCTTTGTGACAGGAACCGAGCAATATGAGAGCAGTTGCCATCATAAGTGCGGGAAAATGTTTATTGAATCTCATCATTGAAATATTTTAGATAAATAACTAAAAACTGGGGCATTTTATTGCGTGTATATGCCTTCTTTTTTCAATACAGGGAAATTGCCATGAAAGCGAACCCTCATAAGCCCCGCCTGTGGCGCCTTTCAAATCTGATAGTGTAATATCATAGGTGACTCCAAATCGTAAATTTTTATAGTGTAAGCCCAATAATGGAATCAGTGCATCGGCATTTTCAAAATTATGCCGGAACCATAGTCCGATAATTAAAGGATCGATGGTAAGATAGGTCCCAACGTTTAACTGGTGAAATTTAAATTGTTGCTGGTAAAGAATATTCGGTGAAATGCTGAATTCCCGGTCTTCAGAATAACCTTCTCCTTTCAGGTCGATCACTCCTCCAACATGCACAGTGAACTTCATGTCGAGTGTACTCGAACTGCTGTTATAAAAACCAAATTTGGGTTGCGAAAGATGTGAAACCGAAACCCCTCCATAAACCTGCTCATTGTACCCAAGCATTACACCTGCTGCAAAATCAGGAGCTCCAACTGTAGGATTGTCAGGTGGTTTCTCTTTAGTCGGCTCGACAACACCGAGCCGGGGATCGATCATGTCTTCAAATATCAGATCATTCCATGATAAATGCCGCTGGTAGTACCCGGCTTGTAAGGCACCACTGGCAGAGAGCTTACTGGTGATATTGAATTTGTAAGCATAGATAAGACTGATTTCTGTAGTATTCAACTTTCCTCCACCAGTTCTGTCTTCATTGATTAATAAACCTACCGCGCCATGAATGGCATCAATGTATTGATCATAAGCTGCATTGTAAGTGACATATGCACCCCCGATAGCTGGCCATTGGTCCCGAAAATTTGCGACTGCCCTTGGACATACTGTTGCCCCTGCAAGAGCGGGATTCAGATATAAAGGATTTGCATAAAACTGCGAAAATTCCGGATCCTGTGGATACCCCTTTTGCATAAAAGAAAAAAATGCCAAAATTATGAGTATAAATGACTTATTAGCCATGGGTGTTTATACAGCCCTAATTAATTTTAGGTTACAATATTACGAATTTTTTTTAAATTACCTTCTACCCATAAATTTAATTATGAAGAAATTGTCCACAATGACAATAATAAAAACCAGAAAACGTTTTGTTTGGCACATGCAAATTCCGAAGTAAACTCATTGTCTCAGGGTTATTGAAAAATAAAAGAAGCATGTTCAGGAAACGGAGTAAATAATTAAATCTGATATCAGTTGACATGATTAATTTCTTTCCTTTCAGATTCCGGCAGTATTGTTTTAAAGCGGTATTTATAGCAATCCTGATCATCAGTTCATTTTATCCAGGATTTTCGCAACCTGTGCATCAGCATAGAGTATTGACTTGGTTTCCTGCACACAAGACGGAGATTGGCCCGTGTGATTCAATGCAGGTTCTCAGCTTCAAAGGAGCTGCCAGTCAGATTCAGGTTTTTGGTTTCCTGCCCGTATTCATGGAAATGTTTCCATTAAATTCACCAGATGACAAGCTGACCAGCCTTTCCATAGAGAATCCCATTTACATGGAAATCAGCAAAAGTGAACTTTCCGGAATGAAAAACCTGGATAAGATCTCATCCTCAATCATTCCTGAAGGATCCATTCAAATACAACGAAAAAATGCTTTTCTTTCAATATCCTTTGTCCCCATTCGCAAAAATAAAGAAAACGGAAATTTCGAAAAACTTATTTCCTTCGATATTGTTTATGAAATTCAAAAGAATCCAAATGCCACTCCAAAAAAATCTGCACGGGTTTATGCCGGACATTCAGTTCTCAGTACCGGAACCTGGTATAAAATGGGAATTCCGGTTTCCGGTATTTATATCCTCCAGGCAAAAGATCTGATAAATATTGATCCTGCCTTCTCCACTGTTGATCCTGGTACTATACAAATATTTGGCAATAATGGGGGAATGCTTCCGGAATCAAATGCATCAGTAAGGATCGATGACCTTCGTGAGCTTTCCATCCAGATCGTTGGATCGGACCCGTCTAAACTGAATAATAACGATTACATCATATTTTACGCAAAGGGTCCTGATACCTGGCAGTACAATAGTTCCAACCACCTATTTCACCATCAGATAAACTATTATTCAGATTTGTCCTATTGCTTTCTGACATATGGTCAGGCTTCAGGGAAGAGAATAATAGCCGAACCTTCTGTTACTGACACCGCAAATTATACTATTACCCGTTTTAACGACTATACATTTTATGAACCTGCCGAAATTAACCTTATAAAATCGGGAAGAGCCTGGTATGCAAAAAATGTATTCCAACTTACTACCACCTATGATTATCCGTTCAATTTTGCAAACATTGACACTAGCGTTCCGGTTTCTATAAGTGCAACAGTTGCTGCTCATTGTACAAGTTCATCAACATCATTTATTTTGTATGCAAACGGTCAGCAATTGGCAAGCACAAGCTTGGCGGCTGTCTGTGCAGATTATGATTGTACTTTTGCTTATGAAAACACAATGACGCCGACCTATTCTTCCACGGGTACTTCAATCGACCTGAGACTGAATTATACCACTCCAAATGGTGATGGAACGGGGTATTTAAGGGCTTTGGAATTGAATATGATACGAAAACTGGTTTTTTCAACCGGTCAAATGGCTTTCCGGTCAGTGGCCGGCACAGGTACAGGTCTGGTAAGCGAGTTCAATATGACTGCAGGAAGTCAACCCGTAACCGTTTGGGATGTCAGTGATCCGGGTAATGTGAAGTCTATCACAACAACCCAAAGCGACAATCTTGTGGCTTTTCGCTTGCATACAGACACACTTAGGGAATTTACGGCTTTTGACGGTTCGTCATTTTATTCAGTTCAGGCTTTTGCAAAAATCGACAATCAGGATCTGCATAATGATGCAGGAAGCCCTGACTTAGTGATCATAACCCATCCTGATTTTATCAACCAGGCTAATGCACTGGCCAGCTTTCATCAGCAACACGATCAGATGAGTGTCCTGGTAACAACACCGGATAAAATTTATAATGAATTTTCATCAGGTGCACAGGACATCACTGCCATCCGTGATTTTGTGAAAATGATCTATGACCAGTCGGGTAGTACAGCTCCAAAATACCTGTTAATGTTTGGAGATGCTTCTTATGATTATAAGGACCGGATGCAGCCCAATAGCAATTTTGTTCCCACTTATGAATCCAGCGAATCTCTTGATCCGGTAGCTACTTTTGTAACAGATGATTATTTTGGGATATTAGAGAATAACGCCGGGCAGGGATGTGTAGGGTTGCTCGATGTGGGTGTAGGAAGGTTCCCAGTTCAAACAGTTGACCAGGCTGACGCTTCAGTGAAAAAAGTCATACATTATTGTTCCAATTCCGATTCGGTCAAGAACGATTGGAGAAATGTTATCTGTTTTGTTGGCGATGAATATTCTGATGGCAATTTTGCCGCAAGTGCAGATACAGTTAATATTTATGATTCAGCTTACGACAAGGATAAAATTTACCTTGGCGCATATGATGGCGTCTCGACTCCCGGAGGGTTAAGATATCCGGAAGTAAATGCAGCCATAAACCTGCGGATGGCAAAAGGAGCATTGATAATGAATTATATTGGCCATGGCGGTACTTTAGGATGGTCACATGCAAGGATACTTGAGATACCAGATATAAATGCCTGGACAAAGGTTAACCATATGCCAGTTTTCCTTACCGCCACCTGTGAGTTTAGCTATTTTGACGATCCGTCATTTACCTCTGCTGGTGAATTGGTTTTCCTTAACCCTAATGGAGGTGGAATTGCTTTGCTGACAACTACCCGCCCTACTTATGCAGACGGGAATCAGGGACTGGTAACCGGATTCTATTTAAAT
>CAZUYY010000084.1:0-8746 GCA_964624935.1 uncultured Prolixibacteraceae bacterium | reverse complement strand
GAAGAGGAGAAATACGATTGGAATTAAAGCAAAAGTATGTACTGAACGGGATCCTGCTTTATCTGGTTTCAACCATCTTTGTGACTTATCTAGCCTTCGACAGGATCATTGATACGGATACATGGAATTCGCTGTTCTGGATCATACTTCTCTTTGTAGCTGTTAACGGGATTTCCAAAAGCTTCATTCAGGAAAGTCCTGCTCGTCATCTTTACTATTATACAATTGCGAGTCCCCAGGCTGTTTTACTTTCAAAGGTCATTTACAACCTTATTCTGATGACCATCCTTTCGGTTTTGTCCTTCGTCTTTTTCATCCTCCTGATGGGGGATCTCGTTATCAACATTCCTCTTTTTCTTATTACACTTGTTCTTGGCAGTCTTGGTCTGGCTTCAATCCTGACTATGGTTGCTGCCATTGCCTCGAGGGCAAGCAACAATTTTTCACTCATGGCGATTTTAAGCTTCCCCATTGTTCTGCCCCTGCTTGGGACCCTGATGAAAGTTTCGAAGAACGCCCTGTCTGCTGCTCAATGGTCTGGAAACTATGGATTTATAGTTATCCTGCTCACAATCAATGTTGTCGTTATCATCCTGGCTTATTTATTATTTCCTTACCTTTGGCGAGACTAATACAATTTACGATTGGACGATTGTAGATTTACGATTGAATTTTTAAATTTGCGATGTACGATTTTTTTTTGCTTGGTCTTTGAGAAATTAATTAATAAAGGGTATTGCTTTAATAAGAGAAGAATTTGGGACAGTTTATAAAAGAATACTGGTGGAAGGTGCTGGCAGGGGTACTGCTGGTATATGCCATAATCGGCGGGTTTTTCATACAGGTTTCTTTTGAAGGGATGGAAGTTGCTGCGGAATCGATGAGGAACATTTTCTATCATGTGGGGATGTGGTTTGGTATGCTGACCATGCTTATTATGGGATTCATTTATAGTTTAAGTTACCTAAGGAAATTCGATGAGCAGGAAGATATCAGGGCAGTGGAAGCGGTGAATGTAGGTTTGATGTTTGGCTTCCTGGGAATTTGTACAGGTATGATCTGGGCCAACTTTACCTGGGGCTCCCCCTGGGTCAAAGATCCGAAACTGAACGGGGCTGCAGTTGGACTCCTTATCTATCTTGCCTATGCAATTTTACGCGGTTCCATTGACGATGTCCATAAAAGAGCGAAGGTTTCTGCGATCTATAACATTTTCGCCTTCTTTCTCTGGATTGTCCTGGTTATAATTCTTCCGCGCCTGGCCGGCGAAAGCATTCATCCGGCCGGTGGAAACAACGCCAATACGGTACTGCCCATGCACCTGCCTCCTGCCATGCGACTGATTTTCTATCCTGCCATGCTGGGATGGATATTGCTTGGCGTCTGGATCTATCAAATCAGGGTGCGGTTAAGAAAAATCAAACTGCTCATTGATAATAAATAAAAGCCCATGTTAGCAAACGGAAAGATCTTTGTGGTAGTTGCCGTGCTGGCCCTTATCCTTACCGGCATTTTTATTTACCTTTTTACTATCGACAGAAAAGTAGCCAAGCTTGAAAAGGAAGTAGAAGAAAAAAACACTGACGCGGAATAATGAAGACCATCCATATTGTTATCCTGCTTGTATTAGTGATTGCAGTCGCTGTTGTCGTGACAACTCTGACGGATTCGAGTACTTATACTGATTTTTCTTCAGCCGCTTCAACACCGGGTAAAGAATTTCATATCATCGGGAAACTGGATAAAACCAAATCCATAGACTATGACGCGACAAAAAACGTCAACCAGTTTTCATTCTACCTTATCGATGATAAAGGGTTGGAAAAAAAAGTTGTATATAACAATCCAAAACCTCAGGATTTCGAAAAATCCGAAAAAGTCGTTATTATCGGGTCGATGAAAAATGATGAGTTTCTTGCCTCGAGCCTCCTTCTCAAGTGTCCCTCAAAATACAATGCCAATAAACCGGAAAAGTTTGGGACAAAGACGTACATGGCGAAGTGAGTTTATAAAGTTATAAAGTTCATAAAGTTTAGAAAGTCACAAAATAACAAAGTAACAGAGTAACAAAGTAACATTGACCAACACCTAATACCCAAAACCTAAAACCTAATACCCAAGGAAATGGCTTACAAATCCTTGTCACATTTCATTTCTGCGCTGGAAGATGCCGGGGAACTGGTCAGGATCAAAGAATTTGTTTCACCCCGACTGGAGATCACTGAGATTACTGACAGGGTAAGTAAAAGCAATGGCAAGACGCTTTTGTTTGAAAATAATGGTACTGCCTTCCCGTTATTGATCAATGCTTTCGGTTCTGAGAAAAGGATGTGCATGGCGTTGGGTGTTGAAAGCCTGGATTCGGCAGGGGAGGGATTAGGCAGGATTTTACAGGAGTTCAGCGGACCAAAAGAAACTTTACTTGAGAAGTTAAAGATTCTTCCTGCTTTTAAAGAGATCTCATCCTGGCTTCCAAGATCGGTAAAAAGAAAAGGAAGTTGCCAGGAAGTGATCATGGATCCCCCTGATCTCACCAAACTTCCGGTTTTAACCTGCTGGCCAGCCGATGGAGGACCTTTTATAACGTTGCCAGTGGTTCATACTAAAGATCCGGTTACCGGAATTCGCAACCAAGGCATGTACCGTATGCAGATATTTGGCTCAACACTTACAGGGATGCACTGGCACCGGCATAAAGGATCTGCCCATCATTTTTCGAAATACAAGGAACTCGGGAAGAAGATGCCGGTCACAGTTACTCTCGGTGGCGATCCGGCTTATACTTATGTTGCCACAGCACCTCTGCCAGAAAACGTAGACGAAAATATGCTTTCCGGATTCCTGCGGAAAAAGAAAGTCGAACTGGTAAGATGCCTGACAAACGAAATGGAAGTTCCTTCAGATGTTGACTTTGTAATTGAGGGATTTGTTGATCCTGAGGAGGATCTCCACCTGGAAGGTCCTTTTGGTGATCATACCGGTTTCTATTCTCTCGCCGATTTCTATCCCTGTTTTCATGTTACCTGCATAACACACAGGAAGAATGCCGTTTATCCTGCAACTATCGTAGGAATACCACCTATGGAAGATGGATGGATGGGTAAGGCAACTGAACGACTCTTTCTTTTTCCAATCAAACTCTTAGCCGTTCCTGAAATGAAAGACATAAACATGCCTGTGGCCGGGGTTTTCCATAATATAGTTCTAACGAAGATTGAAAAGTCATTTCCCGGACAGGGATCGAAAATCATGACCTCACTCTGGGGAGCCGGGCAGATGATGTTAAACAAAATGATGATTGTGGTTAACAGTGATGTGGATCTGAACGATTACAAAGTCGTGGCGAGAGAAGTATCACAAAGAACGGACCCTGTTCAGGATATCCAGTTTATCAAAGGACCAGTCGATATCCTTGACCACTCCAGCAGGCGATATTCATTCGGCAGCAAAATAGGCATAGATGCCACTATAAAATGGCCGGAAGAACTGGAAATATCCGCAACCATACCGGGGGAACCTTTCATTGATATCCCTGCTATCCATAAGAACTATCCAGAAATGGTCTTAATAAATGATGCGTACCTTACTACAGGGATTTCCTTGCTAGTGCTGTCTGTAAGAAAGAACAGGATGTGCCATGTACGTGAGATCAGCACGGAATTCGTGAAACAGGGACTAATCAGGAATATAAAATTCTTACTTTTTCTTGATCCGGAGGTCGATCTTTATTCCTCTTCAGATATTGCATGGATCGCTGGAAATAATATCGATCCGATGAGGGATTGTTTTAATCCGGTTTCTGAGAAAGGTCTGTCTTTCCCTGTCCTTGTGATAGATGGCACACGTAAAACAGCAGGTCATGATATGTTTAAACGTGACTGGCCGAACATCATTGTGATGGATGAGCTTACAATCAATAAGATAGATGAAAATTGGGATAATTATGGATTAGGACCCATGATCCAATCACCATCCTGTAAATATAGATCATTGATAATCAATGATGGAGCAGTTGTGAATGAAGGTTTTTGAATAATTTTTAATAAATTATAGTATTTTTGCTTCGCAAACATTATGAGACATTTCTACCTTCTTCTATTTGTTATGGTGCTAACTCTTGATTCCTTTACGGGAATAAGGGCGCAGACCTGCATTGTGCAGGGGAAGGTCATGGACGAGCAAACCAACGAACCTTTGCCTTTTGTCAATATTGGGATCAAGGGATTACCCACGGGTACTTTCAGCGACAGCAACGGATTATACCAGATTGAATTATCCAAAGGAGAAACCGTCCTGATCATTTCCTGCGTGGGTTATGAAAAACAGGAAAAGCATGTCAATGTTGACGGCAAAAAGAAACTTTTCCTGGACATCCAGATGACGCCGATCTCACAGGAATTGAGCACATTTGTAGTTTCAGGATCGAAATATGAACAGAAGGTGGAAAATTCAATTTCCACGATCGAAGTCCTGAATTCGCAGGCCATTCAGTCATCCAACCCAAGCAGCATTGATAAAGCAATTGATAAAATTCCCGGAATCACCATAGTAAACGATGAACCCCAGATCCGTGGAGGAAGCGGATTTAGTTCCGGTCTCGGAAGCCGGGTCATGGTGATGGTGGATGATATTCCTATGCTTACCGGCAATGCCGGCCGTCCGGATTGGGGGTTTCTCCCTGTTGATGATGTTGATCAGATCGAAGTAGTTAAAGGCGCTTCATCTGCAGTATATGGTTCTTCTGCCATCACAGGTGCCATAAACATCCGCACTTCCTATCCAACAGATCAACCTATAACCCTTGTGAATACATATTTTGGTGTTTACAGTAAACCTGACAGGACCTATGCAACGCCCTGGACAGGGATGAATCCTGTGATCTGGGGTATGACAGTTTCCCATCTTCAGAAAGTGGATAATTTTGATTATGGCGTCGGGATCAGCATGTATAACGATCAGGGTTACATTCGTGGCACTCCTGAAACCAGTGCCGATACCAATTTCAACAAAGGTGCATTTACAAAGAGGGCGAAATTTTATTTTATTACAAGGGTTCGTAATAAGAAAATTAAAGGCTTGACGTATGGTGTCAATGGGAATTTTATGTACAACGAATATGCTGAGACCTATTTCTGGGATAATGCAGATACAAACTTATACAGATCATACCCCGGAGCATTGTCACACTTTAAAGAATTTTCCTTTTATGTAGATCCCTATGTAAAATTTTTTACAAAGAATGGAAACAGTTACAGTCTAAAGAATCGTATTTATTACGGCAATACAGATGCAAATAACAACCAATCGAATCTTTATCTTACTATCTACAATGAATTACAGCATACCCATAACTTCCAGAAAGTAAAGGAATTCATACTTGTAGCAGGTATCACGAACATTTATTCCTATTCTTATGGCAAGGTTTTTTCGGGCAAACTGGATTCACAGGGAACAACAAATGCCAATGAGAACGGAACGTACAATGCAGAGAACCTGGCCATTTATGCCCAGTTTGAGAAAAAGTTTTTCGATCGGCTGACCCTTTTATTGGGGGGGCGTTGGGAATATTATAATATTGCAGATTTAACGGAAAACAAACCTATTCTAAGAAGCGGGCTTAACCTGAGGGTTGGTAAATCAACCTTTTTCAGGGCCTCTGCAGGAGAAGGCTACCGGGCCCCCAGCATTGGTGAACGATACATAACCACTAATTCCGGTGGATTTGGGTTTTATCCGAATCCCGATCTTAAATCTGAAACATGTCTCTCTTATGAAGTTGGGGTAAAACAATTGTTTAAATTAGGAAAGTTTGTTGGAATGGCTGATATTTCAGGATTCCTTGAAAATTATAAGAATTACATCGAATTCAATTTTGGGAGCTGGGGAAATTCTCAGATTGTCAATAATGATGTTGGATTTAAATTCATGAATACCGGGCCAGCCCGGATTTATGGAGTGGATATGTCGTTGGGCGGGGAAGGAAGAATTGTGCGGAATCTTGAATTTTCAATGCTTTTGGGTTACACATATTCCGTACCTATGGCACTTCAGCCAAATGAAATTTATTACAGCTATTTGCAACCAGGGCTTAATAAAGTTCGAAATTATTCCTTTGAAAACACTTCCTCTGATCCCAGTGGAGATATACTTAAATACCGCATCCAAAGCCTCTTCAAATCAGATTTTCAGTTTACCTTCAAAAAGCAAATTGGCATAGGGTTTTCCGGAAATTATTACGGGTATATGAAGAATATCGATCAATATCTTAATATACTGGATACGATTGGCCCCATGCATTCAGGGATTGTGAAGTACCGGGAGGAACACAACAAAGGTAATTTTATAGTCGATGCACGTGTAAGTTATAGTTACCGTGATTTCAAGTTTTCCTTCCTGGTCAAAAACTTTTTCAATACGGAATATTCATTAAGGCCCATGACTATTGAGGCCCCAAGGACAACGTCATTACAAGTTCTTTTACATATTTAATTTTATTCATCATTTAAAAAAAAACATTATGAAAAAAATTATTTCACTTGCAGTACTCGTTTTAAGCATTGTTGCTTATGGTTATGGACAACAGAATATTCGTGGAGGTGATTTCGAATCCTGGAAATACATCACACAGCATCATTACTATGAACCGGATAGCAGTATCTTCTCAACGCTGAACATTCTGGATACAATCCCAACACCGTCAGGGATCACGGTTTATCCATGTGATACTGCTCATAGTGGAAACTATTCAGCAAGGCTGGTTACCCGGACCATTGCCATACTCCAGGTAATCATCCCGGGTGTCATCGGCACCATTCATATTAATTGGGCTGAAGACAAGGCCGTTCTTGGAATTCCCTATCCTTATAGTACTGATTTACCCTTTTGGTTTTCCGGCTATTATCAATCTTATCCTGTCAGCAATGATTCCTCTGCTGCAGTAATATTGTTATCAAAATGGAATTCTTCGACAAAAAAGCGCGACACCCTTGCCTATAACCGGCTGGTATTTCACGGTACAGTTAATGAATGGACACAATTTGAAACTCCAATTACCTATCTTGATCAAACCAAAGTACCTGATTCACTAACCATCTTACTTTTATCGTGTGCCGGTTTTAATGCCAGCAATATGTTCGGAAGTGTTGGGCAGGTTGGGAGCCAGGCGCTATTTGATGACGTAAACCTTTCTGGCTTTAGTGGATTCCCTCTCTTGCTTATGCCTTCTGTGAATGTGAGGCTTTCACCAAATCCTGCATCACAATACATTAAAATCGAAACTGGCAGAAATATCGATAATGGATATTTTGAAGTTTATGATGGCCAGGTAAAATTGATCCGTCAGGTTCCAATGAGTGGAAATTTTAAACAAATAAGCATAAATGATCTTAGTGCCGGCCCATACTATTATAAATTAATAGAAAACTCAAAACTCCTTAATTCGGGAACATTCATTATTTCGAGATAAAACTATCCCATATTCTTATGAACGAAATTAAGACCTCTCAAATGGCAATGGACCTGGAAGACAGGTATGGTGCACACAATTATCATCCATTGCCGGTTGTACTTGCCAAAGGGAAGGGAGTATTTATGTGGGATGTGGAAGGCAAGAGATATTTTGATTTCTTATCTGCTTATTCTGCTGTAAACCAAGGTCATTGCCACCCAAAGATCATTCAGGCAATGATAGACCAGGTAAATACCCTCGAACTGACATCCAGAGCTTTCTATAACAATGTACTTTGTTTATATGAGAAGTTTGTCACTGAATATTTCGGATACCAGCGGATCCTGCCAATGAATTCAGGAGCTGAAGGTGATGAGACAGCGCTGAAGCTGACCCGTAAATGGGCTTATAAGGTAAAAGGTGTGCCTGAAAACCAGGCAAAGATCATCTGTTGTGAAAACAACTTCCATGGTCGTACGATCTCGGTAATCTCAATGTCAAATGATCCCCAGGCCAGGGATGACTTTGGACCTTTCACACCCGGGTTTATTCCAATTCCATACAATGATCTGAGATCATTGGAAAAAGCGCTGGATGATCCTGATGTCGCCGGATTTCTTGTAGAACCGATCCAGGGGGAGGCAGGCGTTTTCGTTCCTGATGAGGGTTACCTGAAAAAGGCTTATGATATGTGTAAGGCAAAGAATGTGTTGTTCATTGCCGATGAGGTACAGACAGGGATTGCCCGGACAGGGAAACTGCTTGCCTGCGACTGGGAAGGAGTCCGGCCCGATGTGCTGATCCTGGGCAAAGCGCTGTCGGGCGGGGTTTACCCGATCTCTGCAGTGCTAGCCGATGATGACATCATGCTCGTGATCAGGCCGGGGGAACATGGATCGACGTTTGGAGGAAACCCTGTTGCCAGCCGTGTGGCGATTGCAGCCCTGCAAGTGATCAGGGATGAGAAACTGGCAGAAAATGCCTATAATATGGGTATTATCTTCAGGGGAGAACTGGAAAAGATCCATTCTCCGATGATCGAACTTGTCAGGGGTAAAGGATTGCTCAACGCTGCAGTCATCAAACCAATGAACGGAAAAACAGCCTGGGATGTTTGCCTCAAAATGCGCGATCACGGACTTCTTGCAAAACCTACTCATGATCACATCATCCGCTTTGCCCCACCACTCATAATAAATGAGGCACAGGTTAAGGAAGCGGTTGAAATCATTAAGGTTTCAATGAAATCTTTAGAATGATGTCTGTAACTTCACGTTGAATTGCCGAGGGGTCAGATAA
>CAZUYY010000083.1:0-8817 GCA_964624935.1 uncultured Prolixibacteraceae bacterium | reverse complement strand
CGGAACTATTGTACAGATTACCTTGATGGCAATGTTTCCCAAACTTTTCATCTCTCCATAACAGAAAAAACCGTAAGTTTGATCACAAAAAATTAACCTCTTTATGTTGAAAAAAATTGCAATTTCCACCCTGCTGATTTTATCCTTTTATTTGTCAGGGATGGCAGCGAATCCGGCCATTTCTATCATCCCGAAGCCTGTAAAGATGAGAATGGGAACCGGGAGTTTTATTATCAACGACCGCACTGCTTTGCTCTTTAATGCAGGCGATGAAGAAGCCATGAATACTGCCAGGATATTTGCAGGCCAGCTTGAAATGGCAGGAGGTCCGGTGTTGACAGCACTAGGCGTTGGCCAGAATTACAGGAATATTTCAGGTATTATTTTCAGTATAAAAAAAGATTCTAATATCCCGGCCGAGGGTTATGTTCTGACCGTTTCTAAAAACAACATCCTGATTGAAGGAGGAAGTGGATCAGGACTGTTTTATGGCATGCAAACGCTACTTCAGTTACTTCCGCCTGAAATCTTTGCCCAAAAAGCACTGCAGCCCGGTAACACATGGAATGTCTCCTGCATCACGATCCAGGATCATCCGCGTTTCCCATACCGCGGAATGCACCTCGATGTTTCCAGGCATTTCTTTCCGAAGGAATTCATTCTTAAGTACATCGATCTCATTGCTTCTTTTAAGATGAACACTTTCCACTGGCATCTTACCGATGATAATGGCTGGCGGATTGAGATAAAGAAATATCCAAAGCTTATGCAGACTGCCGCATGGCATGTTGACCGTGAAAACCTGCCCTGGTTGGAACGGCAACCGCAGCAACCCGGAGAAAAAGCAGATTACGGAGGATATTATACTCAGGATGAGATCAGGGAAGTCGTCGAATATGCAAAGAAAAGATATATAACCATCATCCCGGAGATCGAGATGCCTGCACACTCTGTGGAAGTACTTGCCGCCTATCCTCAGTTTTCCTGTACAGGCGGACCATTTACAGTGCCTCCCGGAAGTTATTGGCCGAATTGCGATATTCTTTGCGCCGGCAATGATTCTACCTTTACTTTTCTGGAAGATGTGCTCACGGAAGTCATGGATCTTTTCCCATCGAAATACATTCATATCGGAGGTGATGAGGCAGATAAATCACGGTGGAAGGAATGTCCCAAATGTCAGGCCCGGATCAAAGCCGAAGGCCTCAAGGATGAGAAAGAATTGCAAAGTTACTTCATCAAACGCATCGAAAAATTCGTTGCCTCTAAAGGCCGTAAATTAATTGGCTGGGACGAGATCCTGGAAGGGGGACTGGCACCTGAGGCGACCGTAATGTCGTGGCGCGGACTCGAAGGCGGCATTGCTGCTGCCCGTCAGAATCATGATGTGATAATGACACCCGGTGCCTACTGCTACTTTGATCATTACCAAGGGGATCCTAAAACAGAACCCAAAGCTATAGGCGGGTTCCTTACTTTGAAAAAAGTCTATTCTTATGAGCCGTTACCACGTGAATTGACAAAAGAACAATCAAAATATATTCTGGGGGCTCAAGGGAATCTTTGGACTGAATATGTCCCCACCCCGGAACATGCCGAATACATGGTTGTACCCCGGATGATCGCACTCGCGGAAGTAGACTGGACTCCCGGGAACCTGAAGAACTGGAATGACTTCCGCTCAAGGATGGACATCGAATTTCGCAGATTGGATCTTCTTCATGTTAATTATTGTAAAGGTTCCGATAAAATTGAGATTCGTACCCATTTTGATAAAAAGAGCCAATCCATGAAATGCTGGCTTGAATCAGAGCAACCCGGAACACCGATCGTGTACACCCTGAACGGGAATGATCCTACTTCGGCATCTCCTGTTTATAACGGGCCTTTTGAGATCAACAAGAATGTTTATATCAAAGCAGGATTACTCCGTCAGGGGAAGGTAATGCAACTTACAGAACGGACATTTATCTACCACCAGGCCTTAGGAAAAAAAATCCGGTACCTCGAACCTTATAGTTACCGCTATACCGGCGGCGGAAATGAAGCCTTAATTGACGGGTTGCGTGGAAATGTCGAATATCAGCAGGGAAATTGGCAGGGATTCCTGGGTAATAACCTTGATGTGATCATCGATCTTGGAAGTATTCAACCTGTAAATACGGCTTTTATCACCTTTCTGCAAAGTAGTAAAAATTGGATATTTTTCCCTGATACGGTGACATTTTCACTTTCCTCCAACGGCAAGAAATTTCATTCCATCAACGAACAACTGAATACCGCCTCAAAAAAGATCGAAGAAAGTGTTATCAAACAATTTTCTCAGACCTTCCCTTCAACACCTGCACGTTATGTTCGTGTCCGGGCAATAAACCCTGGCGTATGCCCTCCCTGGCATGAAGGCAAAGGACAACCCTGCTGGTTGTTTGCAGATGAAATTGCAGTGTTTTAGACTGTTAAAATATCTTTCTCTTTTCCTTCCAGAATTTTGTCAATCTTGGCAATATATTCATCCGTTAATTTCTGGATATCGGCCTCTAATTTATCCACCTCATCTTCAGGGACTCCGTCTTTCTTAAGTTTCTTAGCAGTTTCATTAGCAATTCTACGGATATTACGGATGCTGACCTTTGCATTTTCTGCTTCGGATTTCGCTTTCCTGACCAGATCCCTGCGTCGCTCTTCGGTAAGCGCAGGAACGATTATGCGAAGAATATCGCCTTCATGCTTGGGATTGAACCCAAGGTTGGCAGCAAGAATAGCCTTTTCAATCAATCCAAGAACACTTTTATCCCAGGGTTGAACAATAATCTGCCGGGCATCAGGAGTGCTTATGTTGGCGGTCTGATCAATGGGTGTAAGTACATCGTAATAATCGATCCTGACCCCATCCAGCATCTGGGGACTTGCTTTTCCTGCACGCACTTTCTGAAGTTCTTTTTCCAGGTGAAGGATCGCATTGTGCATTCCTTCCTTTGCCTCTTCGAGAGCAAATTCTATATCTTCATGCATAATGTCAACTGTTTATTTCTTTAAACGGATTGTTCAAAATATCTTTTAACTCAATAGTTCTCTATCCTTATGGCCTTCAATTATCAATTCTTCATTCCACTACCGTTCCAACTTTCTCTCCTCTGATAATCTTCAAAAGGTTCCCCCTTATATTCATATTAAAGACGATAACAGGCAAATGGTTCTCCCGGCAAAGCGTAAAAGCCGTCAGGTCCATCACTTTTAGTCCCTTCTCATATGCCTCATCAAATGAGATGGAGTCATATTTTACTGCGTTCGTGTCTTTTTCGGGATCAGCAGTGAAAACACCGTCAACGCGGGTTCCTTTCAGGATGGCATCAGCTTTGATCTCAAGGGCACGTAAGGCAGAAGCAGTATCTGTAGTAAAATAGGGATTACCTGTACCTCCTGCTATAATGACAACATCTCCTTTATCTAAATATCCGATCGCTTTGGAGCTGCTCATCAGTTCACAAACCGGGTCGATAGCAATTCCGGAGAGCACCTTCGAAGGTACTGAAAGACGCATAAAAGCATCTTGCAATGCCATGCTGTTAATAATAGTGGCCAGCATACCCATGTAATCCCCCTGAACCCTGGCCGTACCCCCGGTCGTTCCCTGAAGTCCCCTGAAAATATTGCCCCCACCGATCACGATGGCCACCTGGATCTTTTCATCAAAAGCAGCTTTTATCTCTTTTGCATAATCCATCAGTCTTTCCGGGTCGATACCATATTGCTGTTCGCCCTGCAGCGCCTCCCCGCTTAATTTTAACAGGATCCGTCTGAGTTTCATAAGGATTATAATTTATTTACATACAGAATGGTAATAAGTTATTTACCCAATTAAAAATTTTTAATTCTTCATTCTTCATTTTTCATTGTCCTGCGCCGTGGCAATTCTTATATTTCTTGCCGCTCCCGCAAGGACATGGATCGTTTCGTCCCACCTTTTTCTCAACATGCACCGGCTGAGGTTTCTGTTTCTCCTGTGTATTCGAATTAGATTGTGAGAGCAGGTCCGAGCGTTCTTCTCTTAAACGGCTGCGATCCATTTTTCTTGGTCGTTGTGCTTCGTGTACATTTTCTACCTGGATGGGAACGTCTGCCTTGATCAGGAAAGAGATGATCTCTTTATTTGTTCGCTGGACCATTGACTTGAAAAGTTCAAATGATTCAAACTTGTAAATCAGCAGAGGATCTTTCTGTTCATAGGCTGCATTCTGAACCGACTGCTTCAGGTCATCCATTTCCCTCAGGTGTTCCTTCCACGCATTATCGATCATGCCCAGAACAATTCCTTTTTCTATGGATAAAGGAACTTCCTTCCCTTTATCTTCGAGTGCTTTGCGGATATTTGTGATGACTTGTACCGTTTTTATTCCATCCGTTACAGGAATAGCTATGTTCTCATATTGAGTTTCATTCTCAAAAACCTGCTTAATGACCGGGAAGGTTTTCGCTGCGATTGCATCGTTCTTGGCTTTGTAACGCTTGTAAACATGATCATAAAGTCTGTCTGACAGTTCCGAAGTACTTTTCGATTGAAAATCATCTTCCCCGAATGGAGAATCGGTAGCAAATTCGCGCAGTAGTTCCAGTTTGAATCCTTCAACATCATTTGCTTCCTGATAATCAATAACAGTCGTCTCGCAAACATCGTAAATCATATTGCTGATATCCACTGCAAGACGTTCACCGAACAGGGCATGATGGCGTTTTTTATAGATTGCATCCCGCTGAATATTCATGACATCATCATATTCAAGAAGTCTTTTGCGGATGCCAAAATTGTTTTCCTCTACTTTTTTCTGTGCCCGCTCGATAGATTTTGTGATCATGGAATGCTGGATGACCTCTCCTTCTTTTATTCCCATCCGGTCCATGATCTTGGCAATCCGGTCGGAGCCGAACATACGCATCAGGTCATCTTCGAGACAAACGAAGAACTGTGAACTGCCCGGATCTCCCTGACGTCCTGCGCGGCCGCGTAATTGCCTGTCCACACGGCGTGACTCATGTCTTTCTGTGCCGATGATGGCAAGACCACCTGCAGCTACGACTCCCTTACCCAATTTGATATCGGTTCCACGGCCAGCCATATTGGTGGCAATGGTCACGGTACCTGCAATACCTGCCTCGAGCACGATGTCGGCCTCTTTCTGGTGAAGCTTTGCATTCAAAACATTGTGCTTGATATTCTGACGCTTAAGCATACGACTCAACAACTCAGACGTCTCAACTGAGGTCGTACCTACCAGGCTGGGCCGTCCAATTGAGTTAAGATGCTCGATCTCTTTGATAACAGCATTAAATTTTTCCCTTTTGGTTTTATATACCAGGTCCTGACGGTCATCACGAATTACCTTTCTGTTTGTAGGAATGACAACTACGTCCAGTTTATAGATATCCCAGAATTCACCAGCTTCTGTTTCGGCAGTACCGGTCATCCCTGCAAGTTTTTTATACATCCTGAAATAATTCTGCAGGGTGATCGTAGCATACGTTTGTGTAGCTGCTTCTACCTTAACACTCTCCTTTGCTTCAAGGGCCTGGTGAAGGCCTTCGGAATATCTTCTTCCTTCAAGAATACGTCCGGTCTGTTCATCGACAATCTTGATCTTGTTGTCCATGATGACATATTCCACATCCTTTTCAAATAATGCATAAGCCTTTAACAACTGGTTTACGGTGTGCACCCTTTCTGATTTGATGGAATAATCAATCATCATCTGATTCTTTTTTTCCAGTTTTTCAGATTCAAGGAGGTCGGAATGTTGAAGTTCGGCTAATTCGTTACCGATATCCGGCAGAATATAGAAGGTGGGGTCTTCATAAGATTCAGTCAACAGATCGATCCCTTTATCTGTCAGCTCTATGGTATTGTTTTTTTCATCGATAACAAAATAAAGTTCATCGTCGATGATATGCATGTTCTTTGATTGTTCCTGCATGTAGAAATTCTCAGTTTTCAGGAGAAGTGCCTTCATGCCTGGCTCACTAAGAAATTTGATCAGCGCTTTAGTCTTCGGAAGACCATGATAAGAACGAAGCAATTGTTCGCCTGCCTTTTTCATGTTCTCATTGTTGTTCTCATCCTCACTCAACGATTTTGCATCGGCAAGCAATCTTGTGACCAGGTTCCTCTGTGCATTGTACAACTTTACCACATTAGGCTTCAATTCCTCAAAAGCCTGGTTCTCTCCCTGCGGTGTGGGACCTGAAATAATAAGCGGGGTCCTTGCATCATCAATCAAAACAGAGTCAACTTCATCGACAATCGTATAGTTGTGCACCCGCTGAACCATCTCCTCAGGATTGCTGGTCATATTATCACGCAGGTAATCAAAGCCAAATTCATTGTTTGTTCCAAACGTGATATCTGCATTGTATGCATTCCTGCGGGCATCTGAATTCGGCTCGTGTTTGTCAATACAATCCACTTTCAATCCGTGAAACTCATAGAGAACCCCCATCCACTCCGAATCCCGTTTTGCGAGGTAATCATTTACCGTGACGATATGTACTCCTTTCCCCGGAAGGGCATTCAGGTAAACCGGTAGTGTAGCAACAAGCGTTTTCCCTTCACCGGTAGCCATTTCTGCGATCTTCCCCTGGTGCAGTACAACCCCGCCGATCAACTGAACATCATAGTGGATCATATCCCAGCGGATCATATTTCCGCCTGCAATCCAACTGGTTTTGTACCTGGCCTTTTCTCCTTCGATCATAACATTGGCTTTCACAGCAGCAAAATCACGATCCATCTGATTAGCAGTGACTTCAATATATTCATTTTCAACAAATCTCCTTGCAGTATCTTTCATCACTGCAAAGGCTTCGGGCAGGATCTGATTCAATATTTCCTGGGTCAGATCATAACTTTCCTTTTCAAGTTTATCAAGCTGGGTGTAAAGTTTTTCTTTTTCGTCAATCTCGATTTCGTCAGAATTGAGCTGTATCTTAACATCTTCAATCTCTTTCTCTTTCGCTGAAATATGGTCGGCGATCTTTTGTTTAAATTCGACGGTTTTGGCCCTGAGTTCGTCGTTACTTAGTTTTTTGATCTCCTCGTAAAATTGCAGGGCGTCTTTGATATAGGGCATTATCTCTTTAATATCTCTTTGAGATTTGTTTCCCAGAAATTTCTTAAAAAAATCCATAATAAGTTAATTGGTAAATCGACAAATGAAGAGCAAAAATAAGCAAAATCCGGTGATCCGCCTTTCCGTCTTTGAATTTTAAGGATTCAGAAGTTTCTCAATCGACGACTCAAGTCCACTGTCTGGCATTTCAGCCGGGTATTTCATGATCTTTCCCTGGCTGTCTATCAGTACAAATAACGGGAAGGAACGTACGTCATAGTCGCGCAGCAATTCAATATCACTCCCTATATGAAGAAATGTCCAGGTAAAATCTTTTTTCAGGTTAAGGAAATAAGTCATTTTCAGAAACTCCTTATCGGCAGATATGCTTACAAAAGCCATGCGGTTATGATATTTATCATAGAGCGGTTTCAGCAACTCCATCTCACTGAGACAGGATTGGCAATAAGTCGTCCAGAAACCGATCAGAACAGGCTTTCCTTTAAGATCTTTGAGTGAAACATTTTTATGGTTTCTGTCCTGAAGTGTGAACCCGGGAGCATCACTTCCATGTCGCAACCGGGTAAGGTATTTTATTAAATCTCCGGCAATCAACCTGTTTTCTTCGAATTTACTATCCTTAGCGATTGAAGCCAGCGTATTTTGAATGCTCTCCTGCTTATATAAAGGATCGTCGTACATTTCCATCATGCACCTGAGCAATACCAATTCACGCAACTGAGGCTTTCGAAGGAGCGTATCAGCGTCCAGCGCTTTCATCAGAGCCGGATAACTGCCAGGATTATCCAGCATGCCCTGATAATTAAGAAATTTCAACGTCCGTGAAGCAGTTGTAATGTATTTCGAAAAGAATTCCCTGAAAAAATCCATGTACTCGACATTGTCATAGAGAACAGGTGAGCTGGAGAAATATTTATATACCATAGGAGATTTGCCCATCACATTGGCCACCTGTTCAAGTGAGCCAAGCTTGTATTTTACATAGTCGTTGAAATAGGATTTTTTTACACCCGGGAATTTTCGCATCATTTTTACACGGAACGTATCCAGCCGGGCTTTATCTTTTTCCCGGTACAAATAGTTGAAATTATCAAGGACGAATTTGTTGTAATCAGTATTAAATGACTGGATAAACGTGTTCAAATCCTCTGGTTCGTTTCCCTGAAGCTTAATTTCAAGAGATTGCGACTCTTCAAAAGGGTTGATCTCCTGAATCTCGCTGTAATCCAAAGGAGCAATTGTCAGCGTGTACGATTTACCTGGTTCAATAAACATCTCACCACGGTGAAAATCAATACTCAGGAAGACAGAAATTGTCTTGTTCGTATTCAGTACAAGGGTAAAGGAAGCCGTGGAATCAACCGTGGCCTGTGCAAGAGTCTTCTCCAAACCGGTCAGCAGATCAGCACAGGTGATCACCTCAATCTTTCTTCCTTCTGCCCCGGGCGCCGTCCCGGTAATTTTTACAGATTGGGCAAAAAGCAGGAAAGGAAAAACGATTAGGATAAATGTTAGGTAGCGCTTCATTGGTAATTGATAATTGACAATTGATAATTTATAATTTATAATTTATAATGGATGCTGAATGTGGTTACGTATGTTAATATTTAATACTCTGTGAATCTGGAACTTTATGAACTTTATGAACTTTATGAACTTTATGAACTTTATGAACTTTATGAACTTTATGAACTTTATG
>CAZUYY010000082.1:4684-8855 GCA_964624935.1 uncultured Prolixibacteraceae bacterium | reverse complement strand
ATTTTTACTATACCATAGATCAGGGGCAGGCCGAGGCCGGTGCCTTTTCCTATTTCCTTTGTTGTAAAAAACGGGGTGAATATCTTTTTGAGGTTTTCTTTTGATATTCCGGTGCCGGTGTCGGAAACCGTAAATATAATCTCATTTTTATTGTCTTCGAGGCCGACGTGCAATTCTCCTCCATAAGGCATGGCTTCAATGGCATTCTTTTCCAGGTTTGTGAGTACCTGCATCATCTGGTCAATGTCAAGTTTGGCGATGGGATTTTCAACGTGGGGATCGAATGTCGCTGTGATATTATCCGGCTTGATGACAGAATTCAGGCTGTGCTGTGTGAATTGAACGACATCTGTTTCCGAAAGATTGACCTGGTTTTTTCTTGCAAAATTCAACAGGCCGCTGACGATCTTTTTGCACCGTTCAGCCTGTTCTACGATCAGACGGAGGTCTTCCCGGATGGACTCGCCTTCCGGAGCTTCATCGAGGAGAATGTTTGAATACATGGTGATGACGCCCAGCGGGTTGTTGAGCTCATGGGCGATACCGGCAGATAATTGACCCATATGAGCCAGTTTCTCCGATTGTTTCAGGGCAGCCTTTGCCGTGGCGAGCTTATCATTCGATATATTCAGATTCTTTATGGATTCATGCAGTTTCTCGATGGAATAAGGGAGACACATCTCGGTCTCCGCCAGTCCCTTAACGATGGCAATCGCATGCTCAACACAGGTATCGTAACCACAAGCGCCACAATTCAGGTGATCTTTGGCAGTGAATTTCCCCATGGTCTCCAATACATCCTGGATCACATCTCCTGACGGGATCTCGAACCGGCGGTCTTCCGGTTCAAAATGACGTTCTAAGGGAATGGTCGAAAACTCGTCTATGTTTTTTTCCCATTGTTCATAATCCAGCGAGTCGAGTTTCTTCCTGACATATTCGCCGACAGCGGCACTTCTAGAGTACTTCTTTCCACCGGGAGAGGTGCCGGGTCCCATGATACAACCCTCGCAACAGAGTAATTCAAGATGTTTGTTTCTGATAAATCCCTCTTCAAATTCCTTTATGGCCTCCTTGAAATTCACACGGCCATCGGCAATGACAGTGCGTTCTTCAGGGATATCTTCCTTACTGTTTGTCGTGATGAACAGCCCCCGTGAGACCGGGAATATTGCGCCTTTTCCCCCCACAGGAGGATCAAAATCGGAGGGTTCAATGGTTTCAGCATGAATTCCGGATTGAAGCAGCATCTCCCGCAATTCCAGGAAAGTGATCACTTCATCGGTTTCTGTAGTTTCCGCTTTCTTGGCGAAACATGGGCCGATGAAGACAATTTTAATGTCAGGCCCGTACTTTTTATGGACGACACGCGTCATGGCCATCATGGGTGAGACGATCGGCGCCAGTGAGCCTACCAGTTCAGGATGATATTGACGGACAAAGTATGTAACGGCAGGGCAATCCGATGAAATATCACCTATATAATCTTCAGACTTAATTCTTTTTTCATATTCTTTTGCCACCACATCCGCACCGAATGAGACTTCCGTGACATAGTCAAAACCCAGCTTACGGATCATTCCAACCAGCAGGCGATGATCTTTGATCTCACTGAATTCTGCAGGGAAACTGGGAGCAATAAGGGCGGCGACTTTGTTGCCGGAATTCAACAAGTTATAAACCTCATTCACAGAACGAAGGGGAACCTTTGCTCCCTGGCTGCAGACCTTAACGCAATTTCCGCACCCGATACAACGATCGTTCATCACCTCAGCCTGCCCGTTGTTGATCCTGATCGCCTTGACAGGACATTCACGTACGCAGGTATAGCAAACCCGGCAACGGTCTTTGATTGTGAAAACAAGCTGGGAGTGAAACGACTGACCCATTTTAAATTACGAATTACGAATTACGGTTGGGGTGTTTTAATGAAGTCATTAATTGACGGGTTGCGGTGGACGGCCTTTATCATTTCTTCTTCATCGGCGTCGTATAATGCTTTCATTCTTGATCTCAGGGCTTTTTCGTCGGTGCCCAGACGCTGACCTCCGCCATTGATACATCCGAAGGGACATGCCATGACTTCCACCATCTGAAATTCACTCTTTCCGGTTTCGATCTCATCCAGTAACTGGCGTGCCGCGGCTAATCCGCTGACTGCTGCGAAGCTATAGACCGACCTCCCGATCCTGATCTTTACTTCTTTACGGTTTTTTAGTCCTCTCAACTCATTGATCTTGACCTGAGAATATTCCTGTCCAGTCATCTGGTAGTAAAAAGTACGGATCACGGCCTCTGTTTCACCGCCTGAAATACCGGACAGCCTTCCAGCAGTACCTCTCGCACCCAGTCCGGGTTCTGTATTTGCCGGCTCCATCGAATTGAAATCGATCCCATACATCCGGATCATCTTTATCAATTCCCGTGTAGTCAGGACGGCATCGATCACTGATCCATCCTTTTCATCGCTTATGGCTTCATGTTTTTTGGAGGTACATGGCATCACGGCGACTGAAAAGACCTTGTCACCGGGAATGTTCATCCGGCGTGCGAATTCAGACTTGATCCATGACCCCATGATCATCATCGGACTTTTGCTTGTGACCCTGTGTTGTTTCAGGTCAGGCCTGTATTCTTCTATAAATTTAACCCAGGAAGGACAACAACTGGTAAACAGCGGCATTTTTTCCTTGTCTTTGATCCGCTGGGTCAATTGTTGGGAAATTTCCAGAACCATCAGGTCTGCACTTGCCGAGGTATCAAAGATCTGGCGGAATCCCATCATCCGCAAAGCTGTGCCTAAAAGATTCTGGAGATCTTTTCCTCCCTTGATGCCAAGATCTTCCGCGATTGACCCCTGCACTCCCGGCGATATCTGTATGACCGGAAAAAGATCTTTGTTATTCAGGGCATCGATGACGGCAGGAAAACTGTACTTTTCTTTCAGCGCTGCAGTTGGACAAACCATAATACATTGTCCGCATTTGACGCAGGCATTGATGTTCAATCCTTTGTTGTAACTGGTGCCGATCGAGCTGTTGCTTCCTCTTCCCACGATCTCAATGGCACTCATCCCTATAATCTCATCACAGACCCGGATACACCGTCCGCATAAAATGCATTTGGCAGGATCCCTTTCGATGGAAGGACAGTTCCGGTCGACCCTTACAGAAGGTTTTCGTGTGCGGTAGTGGCGTTCTTTAACATTCAATTCCGAGGCAAGGTCATGAAGCTCACAATTACCTGCACGATCGCAGTAAAGGCAGTCGTCCGGATGGTTGGCAAGGAGCAGCTCGACCACTGTTTTCCTGGCCTTCAGGACGCGCGGGGTATGTGTGTGGATCTTCATCCATTCTTCTGCAGGGTGTGAGCAGGAAGTGACCAGACCCGGCATGCCCTCGACTTCGACAACGCACATCCGGCATGCTCCTGTGGGGGTAAAACCTGCGAGATGGCACAACGTGGGTATCCTGATCCCTGTCCGGTTCAGAATGGAAAGGATGGTTTCGCCTCTCCGGGCGGTAACGGTCTGACCGTTTATTTCGATGGTAAAGATCATGATCCGGTTTATTTCAGGATGATGGCATTAAACTTACAGACTTCGAAGCATATCCCGCATCCATTGCATTTATTCTCAACGATGAAATGAGGTACTTTGACTACCCCGATGATCGCATTTTCAGGACATTTTTTCTGACAAACGTTGCAACCATTACAGGTATCCACGTCAATATAGAATGTACGCATATCGCTGCAGACGGAAGCTGAACAACGACGATCGAAAATGTGTTCCTCGAATTCTTCCCGGAACCATTTCAGGGAGCTCAGCAAAGGGTTGGCTGAATTCTGTCCAAGACCGCAAAGGGAGGTGTCACGGAGCACTTCTGCGAGGTTTTCCAGTTGCACCACACCTTTAAATCTTTCAAGTGTCTCGTGGGTAGATTCCTCTCTTGGCCTTTTGGTGATCCCCTCGAGTATCTCAAGCATCCTTCTCGTGCCTTCCCTGCACGGGATACACTTTCCGCAGCTTTCTTTCTGAAGGAATTCCATGAAATACCGGGAAAGATCGACCATGCATACTGTTTCGTCGAGGACCGATAAGCCTCCTGAACCAATAACCGCTCCGACCTCTTCCAAAGAATCAAAGCCGATCTCCACATCCAGGCTGGAA
>CAZUYY010000082.1:0-4584 GCA_964624935.1 uncultured Prolixibacteraceae bacterium | reverse complement strand
TGGTTGAACAATCCTGATTCGGCAGGGTAGGGGGGCTTTGCCCAGGGCAGTCCTCTTTTCCCTTCGAGGCTCCGGATGAGTGCGGTTTCTTCCCCGCAGACAAAGGCTCCTGCGCTCTGGCGGATCGAGATGGTAAGGTTGTAGCCACTTCCGAAGATATTCTGACCCAGGAACTCATACTCTTTTGCCTGCCGGATGGCTTCTTCCAGAATATTCAAAGCACGCGGATAATCCGAACGGATGTAGATGTAGGCGTAACTGGCGCCGATGGCGTAGGAGGCAATCGCGATCCCTTCGAGCAGGCGATGGGGATCGCCTTCAATGATCACCCTGTCCATAAAAGCGCCGGGATCGCTTTCTTCGGCATTGCAGATCAGGTATTTCTGGTCGCCGGCCGTATTCAGGGCCACCATCCATTTCTTCCCTGTCGGATAACCTCCGCCACCCCGGCCTCTCAACTCACTAAGTTCAACAATATCACAGACCTTTGCGGGGGTATAATTAAGGATCGTCTTGTAAAAGGACTTATATCCTCCTCTTGCTATTGAGTCATCTATTGACAAAGGGGAAACGAATCCTGAATTCTTAAGTACCATTTTTTGCTGAAGTGAAAAAAATGGTATCTGATCTATCAAAGGCACATTGGCCCAGGTTTCCGCAGGAATGGATTTATATTGACCAAGAACATGATCTTCATTTACATTCCTGTTGAAGATTGCCGACAAGACAGCCTCGACCTTATCTTCCGTGACTTTTCTGAAAGAGATCCTTGCCCTGCCCGGAAGATGAATATCGACAACCGGCTCTTCGGAACAAAGCCCAATGCACCCGCATTCCACGATGTTGGCCTGGATATCGTTATCTGTCAGATACTTGGTGATTGCATCGAGGGTCTTCCCGGCGCCTGCTACCAGTCCGCATGAACCGGTTCCAATGTAGATCACGGGTGTAATTATTTTATCCCTCTTTATCAGGCTGAGCTGCTCCTGATCTTTCTTCCCGAATTCTCCTGTCAGGTTCTTCAGTACCTTTTCCAGAAGAAAGACCCTATCGTCTTGTTGGATTACCATCTTATTATTCCTTATTACCTTTAATTCCGGATAATAACTTCTGAAGGCTGTCAATGGTGAAGCCGGCATAAGCTTTTCCGTTAATGATAAGTACCGGAGCTTTGCTGCATGCTCCGAGGCAATTCACGACTTCGAGGCTGAATTTTCCGTCTTTGGTCGTCTGACCTGCCCTGACCTGTAATATCTTTTCGATCTCTTTCCGGAATGCTAAGGAGCGGTAAAAATGACATGTTGTACCCTGACAGATCTGCACATGGTACCGTCCTTTTTTTCCGAACCGGAACTGGTCATAAAAAGTAGCGACACCATAGATCTTGTTCAGTGGGATGTTCATATACCTGCTGACCTCATTTATGGAAACATCGGACAGATGACCTTCTTCCCGCTGGATCTCCTGTAACAAAGGGATCAGGCTGTCTTTCTTACCGGCCGTGTATTTCCGTAAGATTTTTTCAATAGATCCTTCCATGGGGTTAAATTGGTGTAAGCCTGTTTAGCTCCACAAAATTAATGAAAATATCTTTGTGGTGAGGATTTTATTTGTGAATTGTTTAGCATTGTTAATTTATGAACAGATGACCTCGCTTCTAATGACCCCACCCCCGGCCCCTCCCCCAAGAGGGAGGGGGGAGGTCGGAGGACAGAGGTCAGAGGTCAGAGGTCGAAGAATGGAGGATGGAGGATGGAGTCAATCATGGACGCATCGGACTGAAAATGCATTCGCCTTGCTTGCCGGGTAGATAGACACACTCGGGTCGGGGTCGTTCATGCCGTGGGCCCAGGCCTGTGTTGGGCTGTGGGGGGTTGATGACCAGAAAAATGTGGCAAACCCCTGGAAATCCCAGCTTTTGTCTATATGCCTTGCTCCGGATAATAAAGCATCGAATCCTGAATATCCTGAATACTTCAGTGCACTTCCTGCAAAACCATTGTTGATGTAGTTGGCAAATAATGTGTTCCAGTCGGTTTCTGTCGGTATATGCCAGGCAGGAGGACAAAAGCCCTGATCTCCGGGAGTATCGTCGTACTGCATTACTTCATCCCATTGGTAGACTGATTCCGGATGCTGGATGCCGGATGCCGGATTGTGGTATTTTTCGGGTATACAGTTATCCCTTTGGTCCTGAGTGACAGGTATTTCTATTCCATAATTCAGATCTTCGGCCATCCAGCATTGACTACCTATTTGGACAGTCGCATACACCTTGTTATCTCTGATATCGGTGAATGGGGTGCCGCAATTGATAATTGATAATGGATAATTGATAATATGTTCATAGGCGAGGGCGCTGCAGTTGGTTACGTTGGTATAGGTGTATGTGATCGTCTTTGTGCCAACACCTGCTGTTGCAGGATTAAAGATCCCTGTTACCGGGTTGACTCCCGGCCCTGAATAGGTACCACCCAGGGGTATTCCTCCTTTTAGCTTTATGGGTTTGGCATTTATTGCTGTGATCGTGTCATTGCATGGTGTGAAAGTAACAATCGGATTGGCATTGACAGTCATCAGTATTGTATTGGATGTGGCGGGATTACCGCTGGGACATGTAATATTCGAGGTGAGGATACAGGTGACCTGGTCGGTCGCGACGGGGAGATAAGTGTACGTAGGGGAATTAGTTCCCGCATTGATGCTGTTGACCTGCCACTGGTAGGATGGGATTGTTCCGCCATTTACTGGTATAGTAGTAAATGTAACGGGAATGCCTGCACAAACCGGGTTTGAAGAAGCTGAGATGGTAACGCTGACAGGCATGATAGTGTTGACTACCATCTGAACCTGGCCAGCAGCAGGATTGCCTGTCGTACAGGCTTCCGAAGAAGTAAGGGTGCAGCTCACAATATCACTGTTGACAGGTATATAAGAATATGTGGTACTATTAGTTCCCACGCTAACTCCATTGACTTTCCATTGAAAATTGGGTGAAGATCCTTCATTCACGGGTGATGCTGTAAATATAACGGTCGTACCTGTGCAGACCGGGTTCTGTGATGCTGCGACGGTGACACTGACTGGAAGATTGGGGTTGACAATAATCGTGATGCTGTTGGATGTGGCAGGATTATTTAAAGTACAGGTGAGACTGGATGTAAGGATACATATTACCTGGTCTCCGTTCACCGGAGTGTATGTAAATACTGGCGAATTGGTTCCTGAGCTGATACCGTTCACTTTCCACTGCCAGGAGGGTGATGATCCTTCATTGACCGGATTTGCAGTGAAAGTGACGGAAGTTCCTGCACAAATATTATTGGCTGATGCTGAAATTGTCACTCCGACAACAGAAGGTACCTGTACCGTGACCTGTACCACATTTGATGCTGTGGCACCTGACCAGTCAGACATGCAGGTGACATTGGCAAGTCGTTGATACCAGGTGGTCTGAGTGACGGCACCCGGGCTGTAGGAAGGTGAATTACTTCCGGGGATATCTGAAAATCCTGATGTGCTGCTTGTGACGGAAGACTGCCATTTATATTCCAGCGTTCCTGTTTCACCGGAAGGCAGACTCAGATTAGTGAGTGCAACAGGAATAAAGGTCCCGCACCCTGTCTGGTCACTGCCGATCGTTCCACCATTTGTCGGATCGATACAGGGAGGAGTATAACTCCAGATCACGGTTACGGTATCAGAAGTTATGCCAAATTGGTCTGCATAGACATGATCTGTTCCGCCGGCGGATCCAACCTGAGTATAGCAGTATTGGGCATTGCCGGAGGCGTCTGTATAAGCTGTTCCGGTAAAAGGGTTTAATCCGTAAACATGAAAATTGATCAGAACGCCGGGAATAGGATTTGAATTGCCATCGAGAACAAGTGCTGTCAAACAGACATTGGTGACATTCAGCATACCATAAGATGTATCCGGAGTAAGAGTAATAGTGTTTATCTCACTGACAGGAGAAAGGGAGCAACCTCCCGGGTAACCATAAGAATTTGCAGACCCCCATCCATAAACGAACACGCCGAAAGGATAAAGACTGTTGAATGTATGGGATCCCTGGGTGACCGATCTCTGGGCTCCGTAATAGCTTGTCGTCCCGATTTGTGTAAAAGCGCCGGCAGGAATTAAAGTACCGTCCTGGTAGATATATCCGACCGCATAGTCAGGGGCAGCCACATTCACCCAGTGAGTAGTAAAACCAGAAACATTGATGACCGTATAGTTGGTCAGGAATTGTTCTTCAGGAGGTATCAGCATCATGAACGGATCTCCTGTTGTACCACCGGAGCACCACTCGCCCTTGGCATATTGGGCCAGGGTTACAGCTTGCGAAGTCGAATATGAATTATACCCTGAAAGAGTGACCTGGTAATGGTCACCGGCATTGATGGTTGTATCGTAGATACCGTTTATTGAAATATCCGTTCCATCCTGTGCAGCAACGATCCTGAAGACATCGCCACTGTTGTCCCTTCCGGCCAGTGGTACAGATACGAAAGTCTTGCCCCATGAGTACCATGGGAACATCATTTCCACGATATAGTCTGCTGCCTGGCAGGAACTGTTTGG
>CAZUYY010000081.1:0-8857 GCA_964624935.1 uncultured Prolixibacteraceae bacterium | reverse complement strand
TAGCGGTTGGATTTCCTGCAAGCATCTCAGCACGGTCAAAAGAAGCTGCCAGACATCCGGCCCAACTTAATGAAGGAGGAGCAAACTGATGTGCAGACATATAGTACCCATCGTCCCATACGGCAAACTTGGGATAGTCAGGCATGTCGGAGAATGAATATTCCCATCGGTACCAGGAGCCTGTTGGATCAGCGGTTTGCGATACGGCAATCATCTGGTAATAGGGTCCGGAGTATTCACCATTCGGAAAAGAGAATTGAGAGAAAAGCCAACGATTGGCATTGTCATCATAAACGACCACTGCATCTCCATTATTACTATTATTTGGCATTCCGCTCCATACAGAATTGTTTTCAAGGGGTCCTATCTGTAAAGTCCCGGTTTTACTGTATATGGAATAATGACAATTAACCACCTGGAAATAATTATTTGGCCCCACATCTCCATAAGTATCCGGAGGAATGTACCCTTCAGTGTTCGTATTCCCATCAAAATTCTGGATTGTAGTATCTGTGGTCAGCGGCCCATTCATAGTTTGAAGGTTGGGATCTGTTAATCCACCGGGAGCCTGATCTGTCCGCCTTGGACGTACATTAAAATGATTTTTTACAACTCCATCCTTCCAGGATTTCTCGGCTTTCATTGGAGGATTCTTCACCAGATCTCTCAAAGGAGGCGATACGTCAAAATAAACAGGCTGTTTGACAATGGGTCCGTTTATTGTATTATTTTGTCCCGAAGCAAAATGGACACAAAAACCAAGCACCAGAATAAGGAATGAAATTTTCTTCATTAGAGAAATATGTTAAGATTAAACATAAGTTCAAAAGTGAATTGTTAGGTTCTCCATTCAAATGGCTGGAGTTTATTTTCAGAAGAAAACGAACAGTTTTCTTATTTTCAAAAACATCTACAAAAATACATATTTATGGGTCATCAACAATATATCAGGGTAAAATTTTATCCGGGAAACATCTTTTTGGTCTTCTATAATATGTTTTAAGATTCCCCAATGCTCGATGTAATTTGACAGTTCTGATTAGGATATAAGCAGGGGTCATTTGCACAGGGATGTTTTTGAGATATTTAGCTTTTATTTATAAGGCATTTATCATCAATCTCATCAATAGTTAAATGCTGATCGCAGCAAAATGAATTACCTTTCTGATGTTCGGAACAGAAACTGATTTTCCGGTAAGCGATGCGCTGGATATTCAAAAGGTGACGTACTGAAATATTATCAGTGGTAAAGTTTTTCCCTCCTGAGCCGCAGGCAAGTGTAAGGGATGGGGTCAACCCGTTATAGAGGCCTCCAAGGGCTCCCTGGGAAGAGGGAGTATTGACAACTATTCTCCCGGCATTCAGTGATTGTGCAAAGTAACGGATCTTTTCATCGTCATTGGAAAAGATACTCACAGTATGGCCCAGTCCACCATGTTCATTAATCTTCCTGCATTGGGCAATTCCTTCTTCGAATCCGGAAACCTCATAGAATGCCAGGATAGGGGCCAGGATCTCAAGGGAAAGCGGCCATTCTATTCCGACTTGTGAATTATCCATCGGCGCTATGAGGCAACGGGTCTCTTCCGGAACCTGGATTCCTGCCAATTCTGCTATAGTGGTTGCCGGTTTCCCGATCACCTCCGGACTCATCGACCGCCCGGCCTTGTTAAATGCAATTTCCCCAACCTTTTCAATTTCTTCAGGAGAAAGAAAATAAGCCCCCAGTCGGATAAATTCTTCCCTTACTACATCTGCATTGTAATGAGAAACCACGACAGCCTGTTCGCTTGCACAAATGGTACCGTTATCGAATAATTTTGAAAGCAGGATCTGTTCAACTGCAAAATTGACATCGGCACTTTTTCCAATATACACTGGTACATTACCAGGTCCAACGCCAATTGCAGGGTTACCTGATGTATAAGCTGCTTTCACCAGACTTACCGAACCGGTAGCAAGAACCAATGCAATTTTTTTATGACTCATCAGCCTTAGCACCTGTTCCCTGGTAATTCTTGGAATCCATTGTATGCAATCGTCCGGAGCACCTGCCTTCACTGCCGCTTCATAACACAAACGTGCGGCCTCACTCGTGCATTTACGTGCCGCACCGTGAGGATAGATAATAATAGGATTCCGGCTTTTCATCGCGATGAGGATCTTAAACAAAGCAGTTGAAGTCGGATTAGTGACCGGAGTCATTGCAAAGATCGGCCCCATTGGACGCGCGATCTCAATAATCTGATGTTCATTATCCTCATTGATGATTCCAACAGTCTTCTGAAGAAAAATATCCCGGTAAACAAATCTTGTCGCAATGATATTTTTTATCATTTTATCATGCACGTTACCGATACCTGTTTCCCGGAACGCCATTTCTGCCAGGTCCCAGCGGTGATTGAACCCCGCTTCATAAATGGAACGAACGATCTGATCAGTTTGTTGCTGGTCAAGTCTTCCCATTGCATAAGCGGCATTCACCGCTTTAGCTAATATTTCATCGACAAAATTATCCTGGTCAATGTTCATCTTTATAATTATTAATATGAACAAATATAGATAATAACAGGCATAAAGAAGGTATTATTGGTTCGGGCGTTAAAGAAAAGAAAAAATTATTGTAAGGAAGGAAAATTCTTTGTATATTTATGACCTCATTTAGAGGGTGTTTCAATTTTTGAATCATATAGGAAAAGGCAAAAGATTTTTTGTAGATTCGATTTATCAAACCAATATATATTAGCTACAGTATTTGTAGTTACCCCATGGTATATGTGAGTTATTATTCAACCTCCAAATCCTAACCCCAAAAATTAAAAACCAGAAACTATGAAACAGTTATACAAAATTTTTCAGACACTTCTCCTTCTTTTCTTGTGCAGCAGTGTAATGGCACAATCTGTACCTACTTCTTATTGTACACCTACCTATTCATATGGCTGTACTGATGGAGACGGAGTAACACTCTTTCAACTTGGCACAATCAACCAGTCCATAACCTGTTCAGGTACTCCTGCCTGGTACCATGACTATACAGCTCTTTCTACTAATCTGACCATAGGTAACGCCTATACTATAACTCTTCAGGTTGGATATTCAGGTACTTATGTAAACGTATATATCGATTATAACCAGGACCAGACCTTCCAAACAAGTGAACTTATCGGACAGGCAATAGGTTCATCGACAGGTACAAATTATACCATTAGTTTCACCGTTCCCGGAACTGCCTTGACAGGTAGCACCCGTCTTAGGGCATTGACTGAATGGGCATCCTACCCATCAGGACCTTGCAGCACTACTGAAACTTATGGTAATTGTGAAGATTTTACTGTCAACCTGCAATCATCTGCCACTCCTCCCACAGTAATAACCACAGCTGCAACCGCTATTACGACGACAAGTGCAACTTTAAATGGTACGGTTAATGCCAATGGTTCTTCCACAACAGTGACATTTCAATATGGATTGACGGTTGCTTATGGCTCAACTGTTGCAGGCGTGCCTTCTCCCGTTACAGGTGCCACTGTCACTGCTGTTTCTGCAGCCATTTCAGGTCTGACCCCATGTACTCTTTACCATTACAGGACAGTAGGTGTAAATGTTGGCGGTACAACATATGGAAACGATATGACATTTACAACTACCTGTACCGCACCTACTGTCGTGACCGTTGCAGCTTCAGCAATCACAGCGAATTCAGCAACATTGAACGGTACAGTAAATGCCAACAATTCTGCTGCTACCACCTCTTTTGATTATGGTCTTACGACAGCCTATGGCACGAACATCCCGGGAGTTCCTTTGAGTGTTAGTGGAACAACGGCTACAGCAGTGACCGGTGCCATAACGGGATTATTTGCCAATACCCTTTACCATTACAGGGTAAATGGTGTCAATGCCTATGGGACAACTAATGGAACAGATATGACATTTACCACCTCACAGATTCCACCTACTGTCACAACAACCGTTGCGACGGGAGTAAATTCCACCATTGCAACCTTGAATGGAACTGTTAATGCAAACAATTTATCTACTACAGTCACTTTCAATTACGGGCTAACTGTTGCTTATGGGACTACTGTTCCAGCAGTTCCTGCAACCGTGACGGGCACCACAACTACAAATGTCAGCGCCAGTCTTACAGGGTTAACCGCCAATACGACTTATCATTATAGAGTGAGTGGAGTGAATTCAGCGGGAACCTCAAATGGGAATGATATGACCTTTACCACTATCTGTAATACACCTGGTTCGGCCGGAGCAATCACCGGTCCTATCCAGGTTTGTAATGGTGGTACCGGATATATTTATTCAGTTCCTGTTATAACCAATGCGAATGGGTACAACTGGACCCTTCCCTTCGGAGGCGTCATCACTGCCGGTAACAATACCAATACTATAACTGTTACTTACCAGAACCAATCCTATCCAGGAAACCTAAGTGTTTATGGAGTCGGATGTGCCGGTAATGGAAATCCCTCTTACCTGGCCGTAAATGTAAACGCAAACCCGGTCCCGACAATTATAGGTCCAGCAACAGTCTGCACGGGTAATGGCGGAAATGTTTATACGACACAAGTAGGAATGTCCAATTATGTTTGGACAGTCGCAGGCGGTACTATCACATCTGGTGGAACGACCAACAGCTATACAGCGACAGTTACCTGGAGTACTGCCGGCACTCAAACCATCTCAGTGAATTACAATAATGCTGCCGGATGCCCTGCGCTCACACCTATAACCTTTTATGTCACTGTGAATCCATTGCCGGTACCCACAATTACCGGTAATTCCAGTCCCTGTACAGGAATACCAACCGTCTACACAACACAAGCTGGAATGAGCGGATATTCTTGGACTTGTTCTGCAGGAGGTGCTAATGTTTCTGGTCAGGGTACCAATATAGCTACATATGTCTGGAATACTGCCGGTCCTCAATCTGTATGCGTCACATATACAAATACAAATGGCTGTACCAATTCAACCCCGTCTTGCTATGCAGTAAACGTTAAACAAAGCCCGGCACCGACTATTTCAGGATCGAACAATTTATGTGTCAATTCAGGTTATTACAACTACACCACAGAAGCAGGTATGACAGGCTATGCATGGACCATTTCTTCAGGTGGAATTATCAATTCCGGTGGAACCACAAATGTCGTGACTGTTAGCTGGATTGCAGCAGGATCACAGTCCATCAGCGTAAATTATACCAACGCTAACGGATGTGCAGCTCCTTCCCCAGTATCTTTCCCTGTTAATGTGACTGATCTCCCCGGCCCTGCAGGTGCCATCAGCGGTACTGCTTCGGTCTGCGAAGGCGGAACAAATTACGTTTACTCTGTTGCAACCATTCCCAATACGCATGCTTATATATGGACATTACCCACAGGAGCTACCATCGTAGCTGGGCAATATTCAAATACCATTACTGTGGACTTTGCCCTGGGTGCTTCGTCGGGCAATATTACTGTTTATGGAAACAGCATGTGTGGAAACGGAACTAGTTCCCCGCCATTCCCTGTAACAGTGAATTTACTGCCTGCTGCCGCCGGGACGATCATTGGACCAAATGCATTATGCCAGGGAGTAACAGGTATTGGATATACTGTACCTGCAATCACAAACGCCACAGGTTATGTGTGGACTTTCCCGGCTGGGGCTACCATCGTCAGTGGCGCCAATACAAACACCGTTACTGTTGACTTCTCTATGTCGGCTGTTTCTGGTAATATTGCCGTTTATGGAACCAATACCTGCGGCAACGGAACCGTTTCACCTGCATTTGCACTGACTATTCTAATTACGCCTCAGACACCAGTTATCACAAATAATGGTCCCGTTCTTACGAGCGATGCACCTGCAGGCAACCAATGGTATTATAACGGAAACATAATCACGGGTGCTACCAACCAGAGTTACACAGCAACGCAGAATGGATTGTACTGGGTTGTTGTTACTCTTAATGGCTGTCCTTCTGCTCCTTCGAACGAGATAAATATAGTCGCGATCGGTATCAATACAAACCAGGAAACGGGAATATCTGTTTATCCCGTACCAAACGATGGAAAGTTTACCATTTCCTTTACCAGTGCATCAACAGAATCCTTCACACTGAGTGTGTTAAACAACCTTGGAGTGGAGGTTTATCTCCAAAAAGATGTTTCAGTGACAGGAACAGTTGATAAAGTCGTTGATCTACGGCCTATTCCTTCAGGGATCTACACCCTGATCATCCGCAACAGCGAAAACCAGATCGTCCGAAAGATTCTCGTTAATAAATAGTGAATCAACAAATTTAATAAAAAGAGCCGCCCAAAAAAAGCGGCTCTTTAATTTTCCAAGCTCCATTCTCTATTTTCTGCATTCCTCCATCCTCCATTTTCTATCTTCCATCCTTCTCTTGCCACTTTAACCCAAATGTCATACTTTTGCACATATAACTGACATTATGCAATCAACAGAATTACTCGACCTGATCAAACGGCGTCAAAGTCAGAGATCATACACCAACCGGCCGATTGAAAAAGAAAAACTATTGCACTGCATCGAAGCTGCCCGTTTGGCCCCATCTGCCAATAACTCACAACCCTGGAAATTCATTATTGTTGACGATCCCGTATTGAAGAATGCTGTTGCTGAATTAGCCGGCACCAAAATGATCCAGATCAATCAATTTGCTATCCAGGCCCCGGTGCTTGTCGCGGTTGTTCGCGAGAAAACTAATTTAACGACTGTTATAGGACGAGCCTTAAAGGATAAAAACTATCCTTTGATAGATATCGGCATTACCACGGCCCAATTTTGTCTTCAGGCTACCGCGGAAGGACTTAGCACCTGTATTTTAGGCTGGTTTGATGAAAAGAAGATCAAGGAATTGTTGCATATTCCAAAAGATCTCCGTCTTGAACTTATCATTCTTGTAGGTTATCCCCCTGCAAATGACATAAGGAAAAAGAAACGTAAAGAAACAAGTCAGATCCTGTCGTATAATGGCTACTGATCTATTTTTTAATAAAACGGACACCCTCACAGTGATCCGGGTTTTTCAGTATGCAGAAATAGGATCCATACGGCAAATTGAGATTTCTTAAAGGAACTGTATTTTTTCCTTCCGTGAATTGTTTTGTGGTCTGGAAGATGATCATGCCGTTAATGTCAACAATTGAAATTTCGAGCTGTTCTTTATCCGGCAGAAAGAAACCAATCATTGAATTTTCAGTGACAGGATCCGGGAATATCCGGACATTAAATTCTGTCGGACGAGGTTCTTCCACTCCGAAGATCGTCGGCAATAGATTGATCCCATTCACGGCTTCAGTTTGAATCGAATCGGGCGTGTCATCCGAGAGAACCAACTTTAAATAATAAGGTCCTGGAGTAAATCCGTGTGTGTCCCAATTGACAAGGATATCATCCCGTTTCTCAATATACTGTTTCCCGCCGATTGGCTGCCAAATGGTATCTCCTGACTTCTGCCAGTACATCCTGTACCAACCAAAACCCATAAGCTGGCTCGAAGGGGTTTTATCAATCCAGGCAGAGCCGGATATTGGAACGATGGTATCTACGAAAGCCTGATCCTGATTCCCGATCTGCGAATACCAGATGCAGGAACCATCGTAGAGTGTGGGAAGATCAGGCAACTGGCTCTGAATAATCATCATGATCGAATTTCCCATTGCAGAGGCTTCTCCTTGGTTTAATGTGCTGTATGCAAAAATGAAAAAAGCATTCTGGCTGCTTCGAATGGCATTCACAGCCATGCAGTTCTCACCGATCATAAGAGTATTGTCCGTGGCCCACCAATAACCGCCTGAACCATCAACATAAGCATCGGTGGTTACTACACTGCAATTAGCTTCTGATCCTATCTCGCCTACGATACATCCGGTAACATTTAAATTAACGGTGTCCATTGGATAAAGACTCCATGTAAGGACACTGGAATTGGATAGATGCAGGTAACGGTCACTAAGATTAGACGTATAATCCGTATAATCAGAATTATCAACCAATCCACTGACCTGTATTGTATCGTGTCCAAGGAACCAGAGTCCGATTGAACGGATCTTCGAATTTGAGATACTTACATTACTTCCTGTTACAGGCATCAGTGCCCACATTATGTCTGTACTCGTGTCGATATGGACACTGTATTTAATGCCGGAAATGCCAGGTGTGGTGTTATTCAGGCTGTATGACTGAATGGTATCTCCGTCAGGAAAAGAATAATTAAAGTTCGCTGAATCAGGCACCTGAAACCACAGTAGAATAGTCTTTGCATGTGTAAAATTTAGTTTTGACTGATCCTGTGAGATGAACTCCCCGGCTTGGTTGGTTCCATCGATATCAATTTCCGAAGCATTATTCATCCCACAAGTTGTAAAACCGATGTTTGTGACATGATTGAGCTGGATTTTTGCAGAATCCATCAGCACAAGGTTATGTGAAAGTCCGCTATGATCAAGGGTAGTATTACGGTAAATGACCTTACCGTCGCCTGCAATTACCAACGAACGCTGGTAAAAATACTGTTGCGGGAAATAAAGATACGATGAATCTGCTGTTACCAGGGCATGATCACCCCAGACATAAAGATCGCCAACAATGGTGGCATTGGCGTTCCTGAATCGTAAGATCCCATTTCCTAACACCATGACCGGTCCGTTGTGTATATATGTGCCCGTAATGATTAATGAATCATACGGTGGGATTCCTATAAAAAGAGTATCATCCCCTGCAGACCCTTTACGGATCTTTTGAGTTTTGATTTCCTTTAATTTCCTGATTACTCCTAAAACGCCGGAAGAAGGGCTAGTTTCATTGCTTTGTTTAGAGATGGCAG
>CAZUYY010000080.1:0-8935 GCA_964624935.1 uncultured Prolixibacteraceae bacterium | reverse complement strand
GACCTATCCGGAGGAATGGCTTGAACAGCTTGCCATTCATGAATGCAGGCATTCGGTCCAGTTAAGTAAAATGAACCGGGGATTTACGAAAGTGCTTTCCTGGATTCTCGGGGAACAGGCTCCCGGCGGTGTACTCGGGCTTTATATTCCGTCGTGGTTCCTTGAGGGCGATGCTGTCAGCACAGAAACTGCCTTGTCGAATTCCGGCAGAGGCAGGACTTCCGCATTTGAAAATGTCCTGAGGGCACAATTACTGGAAAAAGGAATATATTCCTATGATAAAGAAGTTCTGGGGTCGTACCGGACGTTTGTCCCTGATCAATATGAACTGGGATATCCTTTGGTCGCTGAAGCCCGTAAAACTTACGGGCCGGTATTATGGAATACAGCACTTGACCGCACTGCAAAACTCCCGTTCATGGTTGTTCCCTTTTCATCAGGGATCCATAAAGTGACTGGGCTTTATAAGGTCAGGTTTTATAAAAAGATGCTGTCTGATCTCACTGATCAATGGAAGAACCAAGCCAAATCTCTCATATACACTGATTGTATCCCTGTTTCAAAAACAGACAGTAAGAATCACCCTATCTATGTTCATCCTGTATTTCTTAACGATTCAATTATTATTGCACAAAAACTATGTATGAACGATCCTGACAGAATTGTCCAGGTGGATCCTAAGAGTGGAAAAGAGAAGACTATCTTAACATTAGGGACAACCCAGGACGAATCTGTCTCTGTCAGCGGCAATTACATTGTCTGGTCGGAGGTGCAACCGGATTCAAGGTGGGAGAACTGTGATTATTCTGTCATCCGGATCCATGACATGTCTAAAGGCACGACGCGGAACCTCACCCATCGGAGCCGTTATTTTGCTCCATCCCTTTCCCCGGATGCCAAACAGATCGCAACAATTAAAATTGATCCTAAAAACCGATGTTCCATTGAAATCCTTACTATCCCGCATGGAAAAACGGTAAAGCGTTTCCCTCTCGAAAAAACCGCACTGGCCCTCACACCCAGATGGTCGGGCGATGGGAAGATGCTGGTTGTAACCATCCTGGATGAAAAAGGGAAGAGCCTGGCCGGTCTGGACCTACTTACGGGGAAAATCCGGTATTATGTTCCGTTCAGCTTTACAGAAATATCAATGCCCATATTTTATTATCGTAACTATATCCTCTATACGGCAGACTATTCTGGAATTGAAAATATCTATGCTGTGGATACTGCTACAAGGAATATCTTCCAGGTAACCTCCGCCAGATATTACGCCAGGGATCCTGATTTTACAACCGATCGTAAGACCATGATATATTCCGACTATACTTCTGACGGACTGCGGATAGTCGAGGTGAGGATAGATACCACCCGCTGGGTCCCGCTCGAAAAGATCACGGATAACTCCATTAAACTCTATAAGTCGCTGGTCCAGCAGGAACAAACGAATATACAGGACAGTGTAAGGTTGCGCAGGATCTATAAAATGTCCGAATCTGATAACTGTGACATGATAAAGGATACGGTTAAAGGACAAATTTTTACTTCTAAGAAATACAACAAGTTCCTTCACCTGTTCAATCCCCATAGTTGGGAACCAGCAGTTGTCGATGCTACAAACCTGACAATCAATCCTGGTATTTCAGTCCTTTCCCAAAATGTGCTTAGCAGCATGTTTGCTTCTGCAGGCTGGAAATACAATACCAATGAATCTACAGGACAAGTTTTTGCCAACCTCAGTTACCAGGCTCTTTATCCGGTTTTTGATCTGGGTTTTAACATAGGCAACAGGGCTTCCTATTATTATATCTCTAAGAACGAAACTGCCAGATATACCTGGCAGGAGATGGATATTGACCTGCATGCAAGCATTCCATGGAATTTTTCACGGGGTAACTACTATCGTTATTTAACTCCATCTTTTGGTACGACGATCGTTGACATCACACACCATGCCTCTACTCCATCACAAGTGACGGCTGGCTTGATCACGAGTATGGATTACGGATTATCCGCCTCGGAATATCTCCAATCGTCAGCGAATGATATGTTTCCACGACTGGGGCAAATGCTTGACCTCAATTACAGGAATACTCCTTTCCCGGGCAATTCAATGGGAGACATCTTTGCGGCACAAACCAATCTTTATTTCCCCGGGATCTTCAAACACCAGGGGATCCGGGTCTATGGAGCATATCAATCTTATCATTCACAGGCAACTACTTTGTACACTTACGCGAGCCTTATCAGTTTTCCGAGGGGATATAATGGTTTGATGGACGAACAGGTCATAAGTGCGTCGTTGAATTACAAGCTTCCTCTCTTTTATCCAGACCTTAGTCTGGGATCCATGGCATATTTTAAACGGTTCAAGCTGAACCTTTTCTTCGACTGGGCGCAGGGATGGACAGGAAAACAGGCGAACATATACCAGTCAACCGGTGCCGAACTCACAACCGACGTGCATCTTCTAAGATTTCTTTATCCGCTCGAACTTGGAGTGAGGGCAGTGTACTTTCCGTTGAATTCATCGTGGGGGTGGGAACTGCTGTATGCGATCAATTTATAAATGGCGAAAGGCAAAATGGCAAAATAGCAAAAAAAATTACAAAGTAGCGAAATGGCGAAATCGTTTGAAACTATTTGTGGAAGTTACGTATAAATTCTTCGACTTCAGGGACACCGCCCTGGTATATCAGATATCCATTATAGGGTTCACGGAGTGTGATTTCTCCGTTTATTGGTGTTAACATTATCTCTTTCACCTTTTCCAGGTCGTTAGTCTGGCCAAGAGCCCAGCTCAACTTAATAAAGGCTGTTTCAGGCAACATATTTTCCGCCGGTACAATTCCTTTTGCCATCAGGTCACGGCCTGTGTCATATACGAACATGTGCACATATCCCCAAAGCGTTTGCACGGTCATATAAATTGCAACACCTTTGGCAATTGCTCTTTCAATTGCAGGATATATAGGTTTGTTCACGTGACCAAGTCCCGTCCCAATGATTATTATCCCATGATATCCATTATCCACTAGCGAATCGATGATATCAGGGTGCATGTTGGTATAGTAATATATCATGGCTACGCGTTCATCATAGTATGGCATGATATTAACTTTCCGGTCTTTGCGACGATGATTGTAATCCAGTTTGATGGGCACGACTCCCTGCCGTGTTACTGTTGCCAGCGGAGTATCACCTATAGTCCTGAAAGTTGAACGATAGGATGAATGCATCTTCCTGACCCGGGTGCCCCTATGAAGAAAGGCATATTCATCAGACGTTGGTCCGAACATGCAAACCATGACCTCTGCGATATCGCCATGCCCTGCAGCCGTGGCAGCATGCATAAGGTTCAATGCAGCATCGGAGCTCGGACGGTCAGATGAACGTTGTGAACCGACCAGCACAATAGGTATTGGTGAATTCTGAACCATAAAGTTGAGGGCAGCCGAGGTGTAATGCATGGTATCTGTTCCATGTCCGATGATGATCCCGTCAATGCCTTTCTCAATTTCGTGGCCAATAGCAACGGCCAGTTTTTTGTATTGTTCGGGGCCCATGTTCTCACTGAAGACTGCAAAGAGTTTTTCTGTTGTCAGGTTGCAGATGTCGGCGAGTTCAGGTACAGCCCCATAAAGTTCGCCGGGCGAAAAAGCGGGAATCACTGCTCCGGTACGATAGTCCAGCCTTGAGGCGATAGTGCCCCCTGTACCCAGCAGTTTTACATTCGGCTTGCCTTTTGTATAAGGAAACTCTTTTTCAGGGATATGGTATACCGCCTTTTTATACCCGAGTTCTCTTATATCCGTGATGGTATCCGTATCAATGCCAATATTGTATCCTGTGAAAAACTTAAGTACAAGATGCTTATCGTCGGTGTTTTCTGCCCGTGGTAGTATTGTTCCTTCAAAACCGCCTCTGGTAGTATCTACTTCCACCTTGGCCCACACGCGTGCATTGAACTTCATCATTACATCAAGTGCCCGTCCTTTATAACCTTGAAAAATATCGTCGCTCATTATTTGGCTTTCTTTGAATGCTGAATTTGTATCAGAATTTTATTTGTTTACTCAGGTCGGCAAGTGAAATATTGCCAATCGCCAGTGTGCTCAGGTTGCCCATCACCCAGCGCATGCCGGCACCTTCGTCGGCAGATGTCCGGGTTTGCAAGTATTTACGGATAAGGAAAGGAACCTTTAAAAGGATCTCTTGTTGTGATATCCTTTTGAACCCAATTGTAACCAGGATGGATTCGTAATCCATCAAAGGGTATTGGTAAAGATGGAGGAGCATCCGCTTCGAGATAGAAAGGTCGATGTTACTGTCGGTAAGGAAAGCAAGTAATTCATAAACTTTCCGGAATGAGAATTCCGGCAGGGCTGTATATTTCCCCTGGATATGCTTTAACGTATGTGCAAGAAGCGCGGCAGTAAACCGGGCGGGTATCTTAAGTTCTTCCTGTATCTGTTCGATCAGGGGTATCAGATTGTTTTTCAACAGATATGTGTAAGTATCTTCCGGGACGTTCCATTGCCTGAGTTGCTGGATACGCTCGAAGACGACCACAGGCAGATGCTTTGCCATTTCTTTGAGAACTTCATCCTCTAATGGGATTGGTGCTGAATCAGTATCAGGGTACATACGGTCGGCACCGGGAAGGACCCGTTCAAAGATTGTCGTGCCGTTCTCAAAAGATTTGCGGGTTTCATTGGGCACACCGGAAAAAGCCATCAGACAACGTTCCTGAATAGTCTCAAGGGCAGTTGCAATATCTTCTTCGTGTCCCCAAAAAATCAACTGTGCATCGTCTTCCTTACTGTTAAGAAGATTTTGTATATTTTTCCAGTTTTTCTTTCCTATTGTATCCCGGAGCATCTCAGAGTGAACCATGTTTGGAAAATCTATACAGGCAACAACCTTAATTTTCTCTGACAACTCGTCTGCAAAAACTTTTCCAGGTTGCATAAAATGTGACAAGATACCATGAAAATGCGGGAGGTTCACGATGTGCATCCTGTGTTTCTTCTGTTTCTCAACAGGCAAAAGGGCCATATCAAAGCCAATATCTTTGGCTTTAACTTCCTGATGAGAAATTTTCCAACCTGAGTGATCGTTCAGTTTTTGTTTCAAAATCTCCCTGATATGAAGAAGTGCCCATTGACGGAAAGCTTCATTGTGTGTCAGTTCCGGCATCCAGCTTGTATGCGATACTCCTTTGATCTCGACACGGGTTCCTCCTTTGCAGCTTACGTTAACGTCGGCCCGGGTTGATCCTATACCTGTCATAACCTTTCCTGTACTCCTGTTCAGGAATCGAATATAGTCGGCGCCTTCCTTTACTTCGGCTGGATTTTTGAATTCCGGATAAGTCACTGTTTCAATGAGAGGCATACCCAACCGGTCGGTACGATAAATCCGGACGTGGCCGATATCTGAAACTTCCCTGCAAGAGTCTTCTTCGACACTGAGCTGAATGAGTCGTATTTTCTTATTTCGTAATTGGATCTCCCCCTCAACACCAATGATAGCAGTTCTCTGAAATCCAGTGGGAATTGAACCGTCGAGGTACTGTTTACGGCTGATATGAACTTCTCCTACAATCTTAAGCTTCGAGAGCAGGGATATTTCAAGGGCAATGTCAAGGGCTTCCCTGTTCAGCGGAAATGGCGGCGTATCATCAACATCATAGGTACAGGCTGTTTTATTGTTGATCCGGTAAATAATTTGTTTGCGGGTTTTGAATTCCATCAGGGCCGTACCATCATATTCACCAAGCTCACTCAATGTAGGACGCATGTGACGGATTAACTCGGCATCGTGTTCCATTGGCTTCTGGTAGAAGCCGGCCGGACAGTGGCAAAAGAGCTTTTCACGTGTACGAAGCTGCTGGTGGACTTCCAGCCCTGACATGAATCCGATACGGTCATAATCCGCTTGCGTGGCTTGTTTACGCGACACATATCCTATTGCTTTCCGTGTATTTTCATAGTTATTCCCTGGATCGAATGATTGTTTCATCAGTTGTAAAGAATAGATTAATAAAAGAAGGCGCAAAATTAGGGTTTTCCATGATAGCTTCTGGCAGGAGTTGATAATTTGGGAAAAAAATCGCGACACTTGACAAAGTACCCCACCCACGGCCCCTCCCCCAAGAGGGAGGTGGGAAATAGGAGGTCAGAGAATGGAGGATAAAGAATAGAAGATGGAGGATCAAAAGTTAGTTAGAAACTTTTCCATTATCTTTGTATTCTTCATGATCCGGAACCCGCTATATAAAATCATCACTGCAGCTTTGGTGATGGTGCCTTTGTGCATGTTTTCACAAGGAACAACCAAGATCCTTCTGGAACATGCTGATTCGCTGGTGCATAATAGTAAGAAGCGGCCGGAATTCCAGCGTCTCATGGGAAATGTACGGCTAAGCCATGACAGCACAATTCTGATGTGCGACAGCGCTTTCCTCAACGATGAAAAAAACTTCGTTTTGGCATACGGAAATGTCCATATTAAAGTGAGCGATACGTTAAACCTCTTCGGTGATTCCCTGAATTACAACGGGGATACCCGTGTGGCAAAGATCTGGGAAAATGTTAAACTGATCGACAATGAAACCACCCTTACAACCGATACTCTGACTTTCGACCGCGTTACCGAGATCGCCAATTATGAATATTGGGCAAAGATCATCAATGATAAGAATATTCTGGTCAGCAAACGTGGTTATTATCATACACGGACAAAGGAATTTTATTTTAAGGAGAAAGTGGTCCTGATCAATCCTGAGTATGTGATGCATTCAGATACCATGATGTACAACACGGTCACCAAGATGACCTATTTCTTCAGTCCTTCCAACATCAAAGGGAAAGAAGATTCCATCTATTGCGAGAACGGGTGGTACAACACCCAAATGGATGTCGCACGTTTCCGCAAAAATGGGCGGATTTATCATCTCAACCAGATTCTTACCGGCGACAGTCTTTACTATGAGCGGAAAAACGGTTACGGACAAGCCTTCATGCATGCCATGCTGATCGATACCGTGCAGAAGATGCAGCTTACCGGGAACTATGGAGAATTGCATCGCAAAGCCGGGTTTGCCTTTATGACCGATAGTGCGGTGGTGAAAATGATCGATAAAAAAGATACCCTCTTTCTGCATTCCGATACAGTATATGCGACTTTCGACACGAATGAGAACATCCATCATATCCTCTGCTATTACAAGGTAAAATTCTTCCGCCGTGATCTTCAGGGAATGTGTGACTCGATGTCATACCATGGCCGCGATTCCACGATGTATCTTTATCATAATCCGGTATTATGGTCGGCAGCAAATCAACTCACCTCGGATTCCATTAAACTCACCCTTCTCAACAGCCAGATCGATTCAATGATCCTTTACAACACAGCATTCATCATTTCACAAGATGACACGAATAAATTCAACCAGGTGAAGGGAAGAGATATGATAGGCTTTTTCAGGAATAATGAATTATACAAGATCAAGGTATTTGGGAATTCCGAGACCATTTATTACATGCGGGAAGAGGATCACAGCCTGATCGGGATCACACAGATCCAAGCCAGCGATATGCTGATCTTTGTTGAAAAGAACCAATTCAAATCAATCACATATATCACCGAACCTAAAGGGAAAACATCTCCTGAGAAGGATGTCTCACCTTATGACCTGAAGCTGAAGGGATTTATCTGGGTTAAAGGAAAAAGGCCACTTTGTAAGAGGGATATTTTCAGGTGGTAGTTTCGGAAGACAGAGGATAGAGGATAGAGGATGGATTAGAAGACTGAGACTTTCACGTATTTTTTGGGGTTGGCTTTGATGTCTTCCAGCAGGAGGTTCAGGTCAGTGGCTGCCTTCTCGACTTCTTTATAGAGTGTATTGTCGTTCAATAGTAATCCAAGGGTTCCTTTGCCATTGTTGATCTTGTTGACCGTCAAATCGATATCAGCAATTGCTTTATTAACTTGGGAGATAGTAGCCGGGATACGGGCTCTGGCAAGAGAGTCGCTAAGTTCCGAGAAGTTGGTGAGAATATTATTGATCTTCTGATTATTGTTTTTAAGGTTCTGGCTGATCGATTCGATATTACCGATGATATTGACCAGATGATTTCGCTGTGAACCCATTAGCGTATCCAGATAATAGGTCGTTTGGGCAAGATTTTTCAGTACATCTTTAATGTGCCCGATGGAGGCGATCAGGTTATCGCGGGTATCCTTGTTCAATACTTGCTGTATCATTGTCGCCACGCTATCGATAGACCCCAGCAAACGTTCTGCTTTATTTTTAAGTGGAACAAGCTGCTGATTTAGCTCCTCCCCGATGGATTTTTCAATGAAAGTTTGCAGTGTATCCTTATCTTTCACAATTATCTTTGAGTCACCAAGTACTATCTCTATATGTTTTCCACCGATAAGGTTATCAGAATTAGTGATCTGGGCAACTGAATTGACGGGGATCGGGTACTTTACTGAAATATACAGTTCCGCAACGATCTTCCCGCGTTGTTTATTAGAGAAATAGAGGGCTTTCACCTGCCCGACATTCATTCCGCTGATTGTGATGATATTATCCGGCAACAATCCATTAACCTTGTCATACACGGCATAGACAATCATCTTGTGCTTAAATAATTCCATCCCTTTCAGATACATCAATCCCCAGACAAGAATTGCTGTTGCAATTACAAAAATAGCGCCAACCCGGAATTCTTTTGTTAACCTGAATTTCATCTCAATTAATTTCCTTACAAAATTATTAATTTCTACAAGTCTTCGCTCGTGATAACTGAAAATTTCATACCGCGCAACGCGTCATGATCTTTTGATTATTTCTGCAATCCTGAGATCAGCTTCTTTGCTTCTGCCACGGTAATCCTTTCATCACCGTGGAAAGCAATGATAA
>CAZUYY010000079.1:0-8988 GCA_964624935.1 uncultured Prolixibacteraceae bacterium | reverse complement strand
TTTTTGCAAGTATACTTATTCATGAAAAGGTCAAAGTCATAAATATCGTCGGAATTGCTCTCGGAGCCGGAGGGGCTTCGATCATGATAATGTATGGGAGATTGGTCAATATGGGTACGAACTCTTTTAAAGGCGATATACTGGTGATGCTCAACATGTTATCTTACGCCATGTACCTTGTGCTGATTAAACCGATGACAGGAAAATATCACACAATGACAATCCTTAAATGGGTCTCTTTTTTCGGGTTTCTTTTCATGCTTCCTTTTACAATCAGAGGGGTCATTGGTTTACATCTTCAGGCTTTGAAATTAAATGAATGGCTTGGGGTCGGATACGTGGTCGTTTTAAATACTTTTCTTGCTTACCTGCTGATTAATTTTGCCTTGAAAACCTTGGAAGCAAGCATGGTTAGTTTTTATACCTACTTGCAGCCGGTCGTTGCATCAGTCATGTCAGTTTCACTGGGAGTTGAAGTCATTACGATTCCGAAGATTATCGCGGCCTCGTTAATTTTTGGAGGAGTATTCCTGGTAAGCCGGGCAAAACAAAATAATTCTCTGATGACTAAAGCAAATGCCGGAAAGGAATGAGGATTGCTTCGAATATTTTTTCAATCAATGGCCGGCTTGCCCATTTTTCATAATCAAATGTTTCCGAATTACTCAGGGTTCCCTTCAGGTGCTCATGAAGCTGACGTAATACTTCCGGTTCCTTGCCGATCAATGCAATCTCATACTGATACCTGAAGCTCCGGTAATCGAAATTTGCTGACGAGATGGAAAAGACTTTTTTATCAATGACCATAAGCTTGGCATGCAGGTTATCAGGCATAAAAAATAATAAATTCACATCGTTCTTTGATAAAATGCCGAGATAGCGGTTCCGCAATATATCAATCATTCTGACGTCAGAATGTTTGGGCATGATTACGCTGACATTCACCCCTCTTTTTGCTGCATCCATTAAAGCTTTCCTCAATAAAAACCCGGGGAGAAAATAAGGTGTTTCGATAACAATGGAAGACTGGGCCCTTCGGATAAGCTGGACATATTTCTTTTTCATTCGCTGCAGCGGGATTGAAGGCACATCGCGTACAATTTCCCAGTCGCCCATTTTCACCGTCCGGGTGAAAGCTAGTTTATTAGGGATGAGATAAGGATTAATCGTCTCGTAATTCTGAAGAAATACTTTTCTGAAAAGGACACTTAATTCCCCCTTGATCCTCAGGGCGAGTTCTCTCCAGTTGAGGTTGTATCCTGTAATATTCATTGAGCCTATATAGCTGATCTCATCGTCGATGACAATAATTTTCCTGTGATCCCTGCGGTGCCCGCGGGTGAATACATCCGTGTTTAATTTGATTTTTTCAAAGAATTTTACCTCTCCCCCATAACTTATAAGCCTTTCAAAGAACGAATCGGAAACCGGGCCCCAACCCCAGGAATCGATCATCAGTTTTACATGAACGCCTTCGCGTGCCTTACGTGTGAGTGTATCGCGGAATTTTATGCCCATGATATCGTTGGCAAATTTGTAAGTTTCCAGGTAAATAAAATTCCTGGCCTGGCCAATGTCGTTGAGCATGATATTGTAAAACTTCAAAGGATCGTCGAGCACTATGTATTCCATGAGGTAAAATTATAATTTTTTTGTGTAAGTTTGCAAAAACGGATGTATGATTATTTCCATGACAGGCTATGGGAAAGCCTTAGCAGAACTTCCCGGGAAAAAACTACTCATTGAGATAAAATCATTGAATAGCAAAGGGCTTGATCTTTCCGTTAAACTGCCTGGAGCATTTCGGGAAAAAGAAATGGAAATAAGAACATTGCTCTCACAGCGACTTAACAGAGGAAAAATCGAGCTTTATGTATCTGCTGAAAAGTCTCCTGATACAACATCTTATTCTATTAATAAACCGGTTTTTCTTCTATATTACACGGAGCTAAAATCACTTTTATCCGAATTAAAGGAAGAAGATCAGGGCAGATTGTTGCCTGCAATCCTGAAGATCCCGGACGTCCTGCAAAATGAAAAAGCAGAATTCGAAGAAACCGATTGGACTAAAATCGCTGAAGGAATTGAAAACGCTCTAGTGTCAGTAGAAGAATTTCGTTCAGCCGAAGGATACATTCTTGAAACTGATTTGAGGGTCAGGGTTCAATTGATCCTTGATTTGTTAAATTCTATTGTCCCGTTTGAGGAGAACCGGCTTAACGATATCCGTGATCGTATCAGGAACGGATTTCAGAACGTTGTTCAGTCAGATATGCTGCCAACAAAACCCGATGAAAACCGGTTTGAGCAGGAACTGATCTATTACATCGAACGGCTGGATATCACGGAAGAAAAAGTACGGCTGAAAAAACATTGCGATTATTTTATGGAAACACTGGATGAACAAACCTCGCAAGGGAAAAAACTGGGATTTGTCTGCCAGGAGATTGGACGAGAGATAAACACCATCGGCTCCAAAGCCAATGATGCCGGAATTCAGAAGATCGTGGTACAGATGAAGGACGAACTGGAAAAAATAAAGGAACAATTACTGAATATTCTTTAGCCAATAATGCTTTATAAAAGTGTTGGAGCAACAAACCATGAAAAGAAAAGCAATTATTGTTTCTGCTCCTTCCGGTGCCGGGAAAACCACTATTGTAAAAAACCTCTTGTCAGTATTTCCCGGTCTGGAATTTTCGGTTTCTGCGTGCAGCCGGGTAAAGCGTGAGACAGAGATCAACGGAAAAGATTATTATTTCATTACTGCAGATCAGTTCAGGGAAAAGATTGCCAACGATGAATTTATTGAGTGGCAGGAGGTGTACCCGGGAAGTTATTATGGCACGCTAAAATCCGAAATTGAAAAGATCTGGTCACAAGGGAAAACTCCAATATTTGATGTGGATGTTCTTGGAGGGATCAATCTTAAAAGGTATTTTGGAGATGACTCCCTCGCTATTTTTATTCAACCGCCCTCATTACAGGAACTCGAAAACCGGTTACGGCACAGGGGAACTGAAAGCGAAGAAAATTTGCAAACCCGGCTGAATAGAGGAAAAGAAGAAATGACTTTTGCCAATAAGTTCGACCATATCCTTGTTAATGATAAAATTTCTTCGGCAAGCACAAAAGCAACAGAACTGATCAAAGCGTTTCTGGATTCAGGATTAAAAACCGACTAATGGAACTCATCAAAAGCAAAGAATATAATTTTGAAAAAATTGACTTGAATAGAAATTTATTTATGATTAAATATGGAAAATCAAGATGTTAGATGGAAACAAAGATTTGGAAATTATTGTGAGGCGTTAAACCGGGTAGAAGAAATTGCCGTAAATTTCGCAAATCTTACGGAAATCGAGAAGGATGCCTTGATTCATCGGTTTGAATTTACGGTTGATCTTTCCTGGAAAGTTATGCAAGACTACCTGAAATATGCCGGCTACATAAATCTTAAAGGACCAAGAGCCTGTATAACTCAAATGGCAACAGACGGTATTCTTGATCAGTATCATTGGGAAGAAATAATCGAATGCCGGAATACGTTAAGTCATATTTATGATGAAGAAAAAAGTCGGCTATTACTTGATCAGATAATTTCTATTCATTTGCCGAATTTACGGCTTTTCCGATCTGCAATGCTTACCTTATGATTAAGAGTGAAACACTGAATGAATTTGGATTTCGGAAAAAAGACATGGATTTTATGCTCCATTTATTCCGGCAGCATCCCGAAATTGAAAAAGTCATCATATATGGTTCCCGGGGACGTGGTGACTTTGAACATGGTTCCGATGTAGATCTCGCCCTTGAAGGAAAAGAGATTACTTTCGAAACAGTTTCACTCATACATATGATGCTGGAACAGGAAAGTCCAACTTACCTTTGGTTTGACGTATTACATCTTGACAGCCTTAAAAACCAAAAATTGAAAGAACAGATTTATAAGTACGGGAAATTATTTTTCAACAAAGACAACGAAAATCCTTCTTAAATTTATAACCTATTTGAATTCCTTATCAATGAACTCCAAGACCGGACTATTTTTCGGATCGTTCAATCCGATTCATCAGGGACACCTGATGATTGCGAATTATATGGTTGAATTTACCGATATCGGTCAGGTCTGGTTCATCATCTCTCCGCATAATCCCCTAAAAGAAAAAGCTTCTCTATTGGCTGATCATCACAGGCTTGCAATGGCCAACATTGCAGTTGAAGATGACTCCCGGTTCAGGGCTTCCAACATTGAATTTCACCTTCCTCAACCTTCTTATACTATTGATACCCTGACATACCTTACTGAAAAGAACCCTGAGAAAGAATTCGTGATGATTTGTGGCAGTGATAACCTGCCGACATTTACAAAGTGGAAAAATTATGAGGAATTGCTTAACCAATATCATCTTTACATTTATCCCAGGCATAACACGAAGCCCAGTCAGTTTGATGATCACCCACACGTTCATTTCACAACAGCCCCTTTGATTGAAATCTCATCCAGCTTTATCCGCCAAAGCATAAAGGAGGGAAAGAACCTCCGTCAATTCCTTCCCGAAAAAGTGTGGAAATACATGACAGAAATGCATTTCTATGAATAAGTGAGCTGGCGAATTTGCGAACTGGTGAACTGGCGAGTAAAAAGAATTGGTGAAGGAGTGATGTAACAACTTAATATTCGAATTTTCTCATTCTAAAATTCAATCGAAAATCGAAAATCGTCTAATCGTAAATTTTCTGTTTTACTCTGTCACTTTGTTACTTCTTAAACGCCCGCTTTGCAAACCCTTTGATCGTGCTTAAGGTTTCTTCGGGAGCTTCGATGTATCCCATATGTCCGACATTCCTCAAGATCAGACATTCGGATTGTCGGGGCAGGGAAACCATCTTCCATAAACGGTCAAGAGGAGCCTTTGGGTCTTTCAAACCCAGAATAAACAGAACTGGAACATTGATTGATCTCAGCACTGCCGACTGGTTTTTGCGTATCTTCATGCCTTCCAGTGCAGCAATTATTCCTTCTTTTGGGATCTCTTTAGCACGCTCTACCAGCTTTTTGATCTCTTTACTGAATTTTCTTCGTGAGCCTTGCGGAAAGAGCCCGGGTATGAAATTCGCTACAAAGCCAAAGTTATCCTGTTCAACCAGTTTGATCGTACGGGTTCTGTTTTTCCGGTCCTCAAAGGAATCAGGATACGGATGTGAATGGAACAGACATATTCCCTTTAACATCTCCGGGTATTTTGATGCGAAGGCAAGTGTCACATATCCGCCCATCGAATGTCCTGCCATTATACATTTTTTTACCTTACGCTCTTTCAGCACCTCATAAACGACATCTGCCTGCAACTCCATAGAATGAACAGGCTCCAAAGACTCGCTTTTCCCATGACCGGCCAGGTCGATCACAATCACCCGGAAGAATTCTGAAAGCTGATCACGGAATGAGTCCCAAACCTTCGAATTCTCAGCAAACCCATGAAGCAGAACAATTGCCTTTCCCTTTCCCGATTCAGCAAAGAAAATCTTTTTATCTTTGAAAGTAATTGTTTTCATTCCCTTCCCTTTTATATCTCAATGATCCTTAAAGCCCATTCATTTTTCATTCTTCATTGTCTTCTCAATCTCTTCCACCGTCTTCGGGATTGGTTTTCCAAGTACTCTTGCTCCGTTTTCGGTCACCAGAATATCGTCTTCGATTCTGATACCTCCAAAATCCCTGTAAGTATCTACTTTATCATAATTTATAAATTCCGCCAGTTTGTTTTCCTTCTTCCAGATATCGATGAGTTCAGGAATAAAGTAAATCCCCGGCTCTATAGTCATCACGAAATTCTTTTGCAGTTTTCTTCCGAACCGTAAAAAGGCAAGTCCAAATTCTTTGCTTCGGGTCACTTCATTATCGTAGCCCACAAAAGTTTCGCCCATTCCTTCCAGGTCATGAACATCAAGGCCTAACGGATGGCCAAGGCCATGTGGAAAAAATAAAGTATGAGCACCTTTGCTTACAGCTTCTTTAACATCACCTTTCATTATCCCAAGTGCATTCAATCCTTTTACGATCTCCATTGCTGCAAGTAGATGGATCTCACGGAACGGAATTCCTGGTTTCACTGCGTCAGTCGCTGAAAGGTTTGCCTTCAGTACGATTTCATAGATCTCTTTCTGCCGTTGGGAGAATTTACCGCCAACGGGAACCGTACGAGTAATATCGCTGGCATAATGCAGGGCCGATTCGCAGCCCGCGTCGCAAACAAGCATTCTTCCTTCCGTGAGGGTGTTCCCGTGATAATGATTATGAAGCGTCTGGCCATTGATGGAAAGGATTACCGGGAAAGAGACCGGTCCGGCATAGGAAAGCGCTATGCCCTCGATCACGCCTGCTATTTCCTGTTCGACCACTCCGGGTTTTGCCATTTTCATGGCTGTGGTGTGCATCAGCCAGGCAACATCGATCATCTTCTCAATCTCCTTTATCTCCAGATCATCCTTTGCCATTCTGAGTTTGATCACTGCTTTGACCAATTCTTCCGAAACATTCTCCCTGAGTTTTAAATGAGGCAGATCCAGAAGTTCTGTAAGCCAGATCATGGTTTCACCACGATAGGGAGGCAGAAAATGGATTTTCCTTCCTTTCTCCCTGGCATTTTTTATAAGGATCATAAGTTCTTTTAAAGGCGCCGTATTTCGGACTCCAGCATTGTGTGCCTGTTCTTTTATGGTTGGTTGTTTCCCCATCCAGATAATATCATCAATATCGACATCATTACCAAAAATGTGATCGGTATCATTGTCAAGATCCAACACTCCGGCCAGATCAGGATGATCCAGTCCAAAGAAGTATAAAAAACTGCTGTCCTGCCTGAAGCTGTATGTATTGGCGGGATAATTGAAGGCTGATTCCTGATTGCCTAAGAAAAGAACGAGTCCTGTTGATAACTCTTTGCGAAGCATTGTCCTTCTGTCTGAATAAACTTTTGCCGGGAACATAATTTAGAATGTTTTGAAATAGTGAAAAATTTAAATGTGTTTTGTCTGAGTAAAAAAATTATATCATAATTTTGATACAATTAACAAAATTACTTAAAAGCTTGTTATGAATTCATCTTTTCTTCATTTTTCATCCATCGCGAAAAAGATATGGATGGCCCTGCTGGGTTTATTCCTGATGCTTTTTCTTTGCGTCCATCTGGGGATTAACCTGTGTTTACTGAGAGATGACGGCGGAAAGTGGTTCCGCGATGCCGCTCATTTTATGGGGACAAATTATATCATTAAGATCTTCGAAGTGATCCTTTTCGGCGGATTCTTCTTTCATATCCTGCTGGGAATCATCCTTCAGATAAAGAATTGGTTTTCACGACCAGTCCGGTATAAGGTGTCAAACAAAACTCCTACACCTTTTCTCTCCAAATACATGATCTATACCGGCGCCATTGTGTTGACGTTTCTTATAATCCACTTGTTTAATTTCTATTTTGTCAAGTATGGATGGGTTAAGAGTCCTGTGAGTCCATTAGATGGCGGAGAGCCTGATTTTGCGGGTATTGCAAAATACCTGTTTTCACAACCACCTTACTCCTTTATTTATAATATTCTTTTCATGGGTTTAGGCTTTCACCTCTATCATGCATTTCAGGCTGCATTTCAGACTCTCGGACTGGATCATAAAACCTATACTCCATACATTACCGGATTTGGGATCTTTTATTCGATCGTTATTCCTTTAGGATTTATCATTATTCCACTCTATTTTCTTATCTGTCAGATATGGCTGAATTAAATGCAAAAATTCCATCCGGCCCGCTGGCCGGCAAATGGACTCAATACAAAGACCACCAGAACCTGGTCAACCCGACAAATAAAAGGAAACTGGATATTATTGTTGTGGGGACTGGTCTCGCTGGCGCTTCAGCAGCTGCATCTCTTGGTGAGATGGGATTCAATGTCAAGATCTTCTGTTATCAGGATAGCCCCAGACGGGCACATAGCATTGCAGCCCAGGGTGGGATCAATGCGGCCAAGAATTATCCGAATGATGGCGACAGTATTTACCGTTTATTTTACGACACCATCAAGGGAGGAGATTACCGTTCTCGGGAATCGAATGTTTACCGTCTTGCTGAGGTTAGCAATAACATCATTGACCAGTGTGTGGCACAGGGTGTTCCTTTTGCACGGGAATACGGAGGTTCATTGGAGAACCGTTCCTTTGGCGGTGCCCTTGTTTCACGCACCTTCTATGCACGTGGCCAAACCGGGCAGCAATTGTTACTGGGAGCCTATGGCGCACTCAGCCGCCAGATAAAGCTGGGAACGGTGAAGTTGTACAACCGCCATGAGATGCAGGATCTCGTGATCGTGGATGGGAAAGCCCGGGGAATTATCGCACGTGACCTTGTGAATGGCAAACTGGAACGGTTTTTCGGTCATGCCGTAGTAATTGCCACCGGAGGATATGGCAATGTCTTTTACCTCTCGACCAATGCAATGGGGTCGAACGTCAGTGCCTGCTGGCAGGTATTTAAAAAAGGTGCCTTTTTTGCCAATCCTTGTTTTACTCAGATCCATCCGACATGTATCCCTGTCCACGGCGATTATCAGTCGAAGCTGACGCTGATGAGCGAAAGCCTGCGAAACGATGGCCGGATCTGGGTCCCGAAAAATAAAGAAGATGCAGAAAAACACAGGAAGCGGCTGATCAAGGCTAAAGATATAAAAGAAGAAGACCGCGATTATTACCTTGAAAGAAGGTATCCTGCCTATGGGAATCTTGTTCCACGTGATGTGGCCTCACGTGCTGCTAAAGAACGCTGCGATGCCGGTTATGGTGTTGGCGATACAGGACTTGCTGTATTTCTTGATTTTGACGAGTCAATTAAACGACTTGGAAAACATGTCATCGAAGAACGCTATGGCAACCTTTTCAAGATGTACGAACAGATCGTTGACGAAAATCCTTATGAAAATCCGATGATGATCTAT
>CAZUYY010000078.1:0-8993 GCA_964624935.1 uncultured Prolixibacteraceae bacterium | reverse complement strand
GTTGTATATCATCACCATCAAACAGCATCTATTACCCGAATACTGGTATCGATCTGTCAGGTATGGACAAATGGGTGAGTGTTTATCCAAATCCATTCGTGGGAAACATTACCATCTCTTACGAAACAGAGGAAAAAGGCACGGCTAAAATCTCACTTTTCGATACCTTTGGAAAAGAACTTAGGGTTATTCTGGATAAAGCAGACCAAACTGCCGGGAAACACATTATTGAAATGACTGCAGAAAACCTGAGCAATGGCTTATATCTGATAAAAATCCAGACACCGGCATACACCTTCATAAAAAGAATTCTGTTGTTACGTTAATTCAATTTCAACAATATACATCTTAGCGCTTTTTAGCGTCTTTGCGGCTAAAGAAAACGGATTTTGGGGAAATCACTCTTTGTTTTACGGCCTGAAAAATCTCTTTTGAACTTGAATTGGAGACGAAAGCAAGAATCCAGCAATTCTTGGCAACCCATGCAGTATTGATTGGAATTGAAAATCTACCCAGGTAAGTAAGTGCAGGATCCACAGACTTTGTGAGAGTCTCGCCATAAGGACCGTTTATTGCACCGCGGAGAACATCTTTAAAATTATAATTCTGAATGACGGTGTTGGAACTGTCTTGTGCAGATATTATACTGTCTTCCATCACACAAACCGTAATGGTATAGGAACCTGCCAGGGATTGTAGAAATTGTGAATAAATGGCTGAATTCACAATCCTTGAAGTGGAATCATACGTATTGATCATTGCCATATTCAGGGTAGGAGGCTGATTAATGATGCTTGCGATATCAGAAACCCATTCGGAGGATCCCAAAACCTGTTGTCCGTTAAATTCTTTCCGGTCGATCATTCCTGAAGGATAGGCGATAATGTTAAAATCATTATTCCATTGTTCTCCGGCAGATGTTCTGAGATCTATATCAAATTCTCCGGTTCCCGGTTCTGCATAGTATCCGGCATGAACTGCCAATACGATCAGTTTCCCATGATAATAAGCTTCCTGATTATGTGCAATGGCGGCGGCTGCCGGGCAATTCTGGCATGTGTGCCCGGTATAATCTTCCAGGAGTACCCTTTTTTCAGAATTTACCGTATCATCCCAATCAATCACCGTATCCGTAACATGTCCATACTTGGCCAAAGCATAAGGTGCCTTGATCTTATCGCAGGAAGAAAAAAGAATAGCAATCAGGGGAGCCGTTATTACTATTGTCTTGAAAAGCTTCATCATTGGATGCTGTTAAATATCAATAAATGAATCATTAATAATCTGCAATTTTAAATTCGTAATTCGTAACTCGTAATTCGTAATAGATTAGAAGCTGCTGTTAATAGTCAGCGAAAGTCCGGTCGCGGCTGGTACATACCTGCAAACTCCGCCAACACAGAGGATCCCTGCCCTTTGACGCCCATATGACAATGAAATTCTTGCCGTATTGTATGTGTACCCGGCGCTGACCAGAAAATAATGCAATTGCTGCTGAATATCCGCGTTACCATAATTCCATTGATCCTGTACTGAGAAAAACCATTTCGGTGCGATCGTGAACTCGATAAGCCCTGCTGTCCAGTTGCCCTTGTCCTGTACAGTCCATAATCCCTGGAGTTCAGCCCGGATGGAATAAACGTAAGTGATATTGTAAGTAAGATCAGCCACCCCGATATTTGAATGGATCAATCCGTAATCCGTGGCATGCCCCTGAATAACTTCCATGTTATACACCTGGCTCAGATAAGTAAAGATCCCCTTCCATCTTTTACTGAACTTTTTGTCAACCTCTATGTTAAAATCCTGATAGTAAACTTGTTTACCGGGAGTAAAGAAATCGGATTTATACCCTATTGTTCCCGGCCTGTTCAGGGCCATACCATTAATGGAACTTACATAAACCGAATCTTTTGAAAGCGCATTGACTTTGGAAAAATTAACTGCAAAGGTCAGGCCTGATTTTCCCCCGATTGCAGTGTTCCGTTTAAACGTGTAAGTCACTGTGCCGGAATAGGCGAATTCCCCGACAGGCTGCGTGGCATATGGATACATCGCTGCCAATGCATACGTATGCTCTTTCGTAATATCGGGATCGTAATTGATATTGAGCTGGTTATCGGTAACAAGCCGGTTTGATTTGAAGCTCATGTTGTCCATGATCTTTAAAGCTCCGATGACACCAAGGCCTTTCTGTGAATAGGAAAGTGTGGAGAATAGTCCATTTCCATCTTTATAAACAAAATTATTCATAGCAGAAGGATCATTGATCTTGTGCGCATATTCTGTATAGAAATTAACCCCGCTTACATTCAGGTTCACCCTGCCACCGTATGTTGCCACATTCTCAGGCAATTTTAAAGTATAAACCAGGGTATCGACAAGAATATCGGTTGTTTTTCCACTTTGGTAATCGCTGACAAAACTACCTCCGAACGATAATTTGGTCTTTGCATTCTTCAGCCCTGAAAACAGGTCGTTCAGGAAGATATCTAAATCTGCTCCTTTGACAATCCCACGGCTTCCGGTAGTATAAGGATCCCAAAAATTACGTTGAACGCCCCATACACCTTTCAGTGTAATCCCGTCCACCGGTGTAAATTTGACCCTTAAACCCCTCAGAGAATTATCATAACCCAGTGTCCAATCCTGCCAGGTACGCAAAGACAATCCATTGCCGAACTGATCATAAAAATTACCGGCCGTTATCTCGAGTTTATCATTTTTATAATTCAGAAACCAGTAAGGCACCCCATAACCTTCAAAGCGCGTATCATATCCAACAAGAGGAGGAAGATATGACTCAAACCGCATTCCGGCTGAGAAATTCTTTAACGAATAATTGATCTCCATAAAACCATTCATTCGTGCTAACTGGCCATTCAGCGAAGAATCATTGATCCCCATCTTTGCATCCTTCATGTAATACTGGGCATCCGCTTCAAAACTCCCGCTTATCTGACTCCCTTTCAAAACATCCTGGGCAGTTGTCAACAATGGATTAATACAAAATAAAAGAAGCAGCCCTGGAAAAAGAGTGTATATTTTTTTCAAGATCTGAAAAATTATAGGTTTATAAATGGATATCTTAACCAGGAATACTATTTGATCTCTTCCCCGTTCTTAACCTTTTTAATAATCTCAATCAGGTCGCGTTCAGAACCTTCGGCAAATGAAGTATGTTGCCAGACAATCTCACGTTTCCCGTTGAGGACAAAAGTGTGTGGCACCGTGACTACATTCATGGCCCTCTTAAAATCGCCATTCTGATCAAGGAGAACAATATAATCCCAGTTCTTTCCATTGACGAATGGGGCTACCAGTGAAGATGACCTTGGGTCATCAATAGAAACAGCATAAAGTTTTACTCCGGTCTCTTCCTGCCAGTCTGAATAAACATCAGCAATGGTTGTAAGTTCTTTTACACAGGGCTTGCACCAGGTTGCCCAGAAGCTTATGATAATGGGCTTTCCGTCATTTTCGATCTTTAATGTATTGAAGGGATTCCCCTTTACATCTTTTATATCGACCGAAGGCAGGGGACGGTTCTTTGTTAATGTATTTTCCTGAGAAAAGCCAAAACCAGTGATCATAAGGAAGGCAATGAGCCATGCGAGTTTTTTCATAAAAGGAGAATTAAGAATGATTGAGAATGAAGACACAAAAATACATATTTTCAGGAAATAAATACTTCAAGTATCCTGGATTCTGTTTTTGGGGATAGAATCACTTTTTCTGCCATGGCAGGGATCAGCAATATTTCTCCTTTTTTCAGTGTTTCAATGGATGAACCGCATTCGACCCTTATCAATCCTTCAACACAAACATAGATCACAAATGAATCCAGTTCCGTATAATCTTTCCGGATGGCCTTGTTGAAAGAAAGGATCTGGGTTGTAAAATGAGGGCTATTAACCAGGGGTGAAGTTTGATTCAGTATATTTCTGTAAGCGGTACGATACGAATCGGGTACGGTAAAATCAATTGCTTCTAAGGCCTGCTCCTGGTGAAGTTCACGCGACATACCCTTTTCATCCACCCGTCCCCAATCATAAATCCGGTAAGTTGTATCTGAGGTCTGCTGGATCTCTGTCAGGAGTATGCCCGGGCCGAGTGCATGAATGCGACCTGCAGGAATGTAAAATACATCTCCCCTGTGGGCTTTTTCTGTATTCAGGATCCCGGTAATAGCGTCTCTTTCAAGATAATCAAGATAGGTCTTTACATCAATCTTCTTTTTAAAACCGTCAATGATCTCTGCTCCGGGTTCCGCTTCCAATATATACCACATTTCTGATTTCCCGTTCCCTATGCCGCGGCGTGCGGCAAGTGTATCATCAGGATGAACCTGGATTGAGAGTGAATCATTGGAATCAATAAATTTTATCAGCAGGGGAAACTCATTTCCATTCTTTTCAAAAGCAGCTTCTCCGACCAGATCTTCCATGTAAACCTCAACCAGTTCATTCAACTCATTCCCCTTCAGGAACCCGTTCGTCACGATTGTTCCGGAACCGGGAACTCCCGACAGTACCCAGGCTTCCCCACAATTTGGCAAAGGAGAATAATTCATCCCCAGGATGGTCTTAATCCGGTCGCCTCCCCAGATTTTATCTTTGAACAGAGGCTCAAATTTCAATGGATAAAGTTCATTCATGGCAAATCTGTTTAACTGATTTGATGAATTCTGTTTACTTTTGATTGATGAATTTGTAAAATTACTGTTTTTACCAATTCTTAACTCATCCGGATGATCATTATAGGAATAACAGGCACCCTTGGCGCAGGCAAAGGCACTATTGTTGAGTATCTTGTGGATAAAAAAGGATTCGTTCATTATTCAGTCCGGGCTTATCTTCTGGAAAAGATCAGGAAAAAAGGCCTTCCTGAGAACCGCGACAGTATGTTTAACCTGGCAAATGAACTCCGTGCCGGCTATGGGCCATCTTATGTAACAGATCAGCTTTATGACCAGGCGCTCGTTGTGGGAAAAAACTGTGTGATTGAGAGCATCCGGACTCCGGGAGATATTGATTCCCTGAGGGCCAAAGGTCATTTTTTTCTTCTCGCAGTCGATGCTGACCGGGAATTACGTTACCAGCGGATCCTTCTTCGCCAATCGGAAACCGATCGTGTGTCCTATAAGACTTTCCTGGACAATGAGGAGAGGGAATTAAACACAACCGACCCGAACAAACAAAACATCAGGAAATGCCTAAAAATGGCCGATTTCATCCTGCTGAACAATGGTACAAAAAAAGACCTGATCATTCAACTTGATAAAGTGTTGAACAAAATCGATTGAGAAATGTATTTTTGTTTTTATTTTGATACCTGATGGAAAAAGAACAATACCAGCGTCCCACGTGGGATGAATATTTCATGGAAGTAGCGAATACTGTTGCAAAAAGAGCAAGTTGCGATCGTGGCCGCAGTGGCTGTGTCATTGCCCGCGATAAGCAGATCCTGGTAACGGGATATGTGGGATCTCCAAGAGGCCTGCCTCATTGCGACGAAGTGGGTCACCTGATGAAATCAGTACACCACGAAGACGGGCATATTTCTCAACATTGCGTGCGAACAGTTCATGCCGAACAGAACGCCATCTGCCAGGCAGCCAGGCTTGGGATCCCTCTCGAAAAAGCAACTCTGTATTGCCGTATGACTCCCTGCCGTACCTGCGCCATGCTCATCATCAATTGTGGGATCGTAAGGGTGGTTTGTGAACGGAAATACCATGCCGGATTGGAATCCGAGGAGATGTTCCGGCAAGCAGGTATTGTTCTGGAATTCGTCCACAATGAAATCCAGGAATATGAAAGGCAATAAAATATAAAAATATTGCCCCTGGTCTGATCATAGAGAAATTTGTTTGAGATGACGTTAATATAAAAAACTCTTACTATCTTTGAAGCTTCTTATTCTTTTCACATTTTTCTGATGAAGAAAATCATTTCCATACTACTGGTTTTTGTTCTTTTCTATAGTATTATGGGATTTTATCTGAATTTTGAAATTGAGCAGTTCCGGATAAAAGAAGAAATTAAAGATAAGATAATTAATAACTTACCTGAAAAAGATTTGACCCTGGTAAAGATATCCTCTCGTGATAAGGAAAAAATTACATGGACGGAAGATAGCAAAGAATTCAGGTATAATGGGAATATGTTTGATGTTGTTAACATTAAAATAAAGTCTGATACAACCTGTTATTACTGTTTTAATGATGAGAAGGAAAGTCAGTTGTTCACAAATCTTGATAAATTGGTCAAGGAACAAACCGATAATTCCCGATCGAGAACATGCGAAAAAAAACAGGATATTACTTATTTTTTTCATGAGTTTTCATTCAGACAATGTCTGACAGGGACACTTGTTCTGTACCTTGATTATCTTTCCACGTATAAATCCATCAGTACCGATGTTCTGTCGCCCCCTCCCAGAATTATAAGCATTGGTTAGCGGTCTCTTTCTTTGAGGTTTACTGTTCCGGATGTCCTTGACATTGTGATATAAGCATGTCATTATTGCATTCCGGGATCAGATAAATCCGGAAATGTAGATTGACGATCTCTTACTTTCCTTTTCATTTTGCCATCGCCTGGCAGAGGTTGCGATTTTATTTCCGATAGAAATGAACCCGATCGCGTGAATGTTATAATTCTAAATATTAATTCAAGTTCAGTGGAGATTATTCACTTTAATTTTTTCTTAAAATGAAAATAAAACGAGTATTGTTTTTCATAATCATAATATGCCTGAATATATCCGTTTTTGCCAGGAAAGTCGAAATTACCTCTGCAAGACTCATTGCAAAAAACACTTATTATGAACAAGTCAACCGGCATGCTGCCTTTCCTTACGAGGCAATCGAGATCACAAAAGAATTTGTGGAGAAGTATGACAACCACGATGTTTATTATATCTTCAACATTAACGACAAAGGTTTCGTGATCATCAGTGCGGATGACATTTGTTATCCCGTGATAGGATTTTCTTTTGAATCTTCCTATTCTCCGTCAAATCAGGCTGACGAATTTGTTTACTGGATGAATAAACGTAAAAAAGAAATTGCTTACGATATTGACCAGAATATCCCGGCAGATTCTAAGACTATTGCCATGTGGCAGCATCTGAGCAATAAAGATTTCAACAAGTCGCTGAACATTCCCGGAGCGATCGAGGATGTTGCGCCTTTGATGATATCGCTTTGGGATCAGATTTTCCCTTACAATGAAGATTGTCCTTTTGATTTGACCTGTGGTCAATATAATGATCATGTTACTACAGGGTGCGTTGCAACTGCGATGGCCCAAATCATGTATTACTGGAGATGGCCTCTTGTGGGTAAAGGTTATCATTGTGACATTAATCACAATTACGGATTCCAATGTGCGGATTTTGATACAACTCATTATGATTGGGACGGTATGGTCAATCAACCTTCTCAGGAATGTCTCCCCATTGCCATATTAATGTCACATGCAGGTATCTCTGTTGATATGTATTACAATTCAGATGGTCAGTGCTCTTCAGGAGCTTCTGAAAGTTCTGTCCCGCCTGCGTTGGTAAATTATTTCAGATATTCGCCAAGTGCGATTCTGGAAAATGAAAGTAGTTATTCAACAACAGACTGGAACAACCTTTTACAAGGCGATTTAAACATTGGAGAAATTATAAATTATTCCGGTTCCGGCCCGGAAGGCGGCCATTCATGGGTATGTGACGGTTACCAGGCCACAGATTATTATCATTTTAACTGGGGATGGAGTGGCGCCGATGATGGTTATTATTACCTTTCAAACCTTGATCCGGGTGGATATACTTTTGATAATGACGAGGCAGCAGTTGTTCATATTGTTCCTGATTCAACTCAGGGATATCCTCCTTATTGCAGCGGCCTTGCCAATGTTACACAGGATGACTATGGTACAATAGAAGACGGAAGTGGCCCGGTCCACAATTATCAGAACAATGAAACCTGCAGTTGGCTGATCGCACCGGATGACAGTGTCAGCAGCGTTACATTGGGATTTATAAAGTTCCGTACTGATCCGGCTGACATCCTGACCGTTTATAATGGGCCCACAACGTCATCTCCGGTTCTTGGAACATTTTCAGGTACTACATGTCCAACGGGGACACTGACCTCGACAGGTCCGCAGATGCTTGTCACCTTCGTTTCAAACAGCTCCGTTACAGACTCGGGTTTTCTACTCTCTTATAATTCCACACCAATACCTTTTTGTAAAATGAACGATACCACCTTTACAGAATATGCCGGGGCTTTTAGCGATGGAAGCGGACGATTTCAATATCGTAACAGTACTTCTTGCCAGTGGATGATTAATCCGCCTTATACGCCATCAATCACGATTTATTTTAGCAATTTCAGTACCGAACCTATCCATGATTATGTTCAGGTTTATAACTACGCGACCAATCCACCAACATTGGTGGACACCTTCTCAGGCAACCACCTCATTAATACCATTCCTCCCATAACTATCAATTCCCAGAAAGCAATGGTCATGTTTACTTCAAACAATACGATCCGGGGAGCAGGCTGGAATGCAAATTATGAGACCCCATTTTCATTTGTACAAAACAAAGAAAACTTTCCGGACCTTCTTATATTCCCGAATCCGACAGAGGGATTATTGAACGTCAGCTTCACGACGGATAGATCCCAATCTGTGAAGATTGAAATACTTTCAATGAACGGGGAGATGATTTATAGCAAAGATTATGGAAATATCAACGGATCATTTGACAAACAAATAGATCTTTCATCCGTCGCAAAAGGTATCTATATCTTGCGCCTGATCAGTGACAATGGGACGACCAACGAGAAGATCGTCCTGGATTAACTATCCTGTTAAGAAATAACGCAACCAAAGTCCCGACCAAAGAAGCCTGTTTTCTAAATAACGTACCGCCCTGGTACAATGGCTTCAGGTTATTAGTATCTAAGAGGTTGGACCATTAATAAC
>CAZUYY010000077.1:0-9188 GCA_964624935.1 uncultured Prolixibacteraceae bacterium | reverse complement strand
CTCGAAGAAGCTTATAAATCGGGAGAAAGATTTTATAATTATTTTGTGGCAAACAGAGACTCAAATAGCAACGGTCTTTGCGAATGGGGCGGCGAGGCATCTCTTGAGTCGGTGAGAGATACACGGGTCGCCGTGTGGGATAATGTCGGCTGGCCATCCAATTTTGAAGGACCCGATCTTAATTGCATGCTGGTAAAAGAGGCAAAGTCTCTTTCAGAAATGGCCGGATTGCTCTGCTATCGTGAGGAAGCCCGAAATTGGACGGCAGATGCAGAATACCGTACGAAGCTGATCAATAAATATATGTGGGATGATGTGACAGGGTTCTACTATAATGTAAACAGGAATGATCAATCCTTCACCTTCCGGCATCCCGGTGATCTGAAGATCAAAGAGATCATTGGATTTCTTCCTTTATGGGCCGGTGTGAGTGACACAGAAAAAACAGTCAGACTTGTTTCCACACTGACCGATCCGGATGAATTCTGGAGGCCATTTGGAGTCCCGACACTTTCCGCTAAAGATAAGTATTACAATCCCATGGGTTATTGGAACGGGCCGGTTTGGGTTCAGTGGGATTATCTTCTTTTCAGGGGCTTGCTGGATCATGGCTATAAAAAGGAAGCAGAGGAGTTGGCGATAAAGGTGTTAAATAACATGATCTGGCATTTGAAACAGGATCATGTTTTCTGGGAATTATACAGCCCTGATGATCACGAAGCAGGATGGAATAAGACTTACATCTGGGCGGGACTGGCTGCAAGATTCCTGATTGATTTGGGGAAATGAGTTCATAAAGTTATAAAGTTCATAAAGTTATAAAGTTTTTAAGAGAGGTTTGTTTATGAAAAAAATGTTATTCATTATTCAAATTATTTTACTCCCAATCCTGCTTATAGGACAGACGTTTGGCACGTTGGGCGATTATCTGAGGATCAATGCAAAGGCGAATGATCCTTTATATACAACTTATGCTGCGGCGATGGCACGGTCGAAGCTCTATGGGGATAAAGCTTATAAAATGGATTATTATTCCGACTGCAAACCGGTGACTTATTCGAGCGATCAGGCCGGTAGCATGTTTGCCATCTGGAAAGTGGACGGAGTCGTGATTATGAATACCAGAGAATTCTTCAGGAAGCCGGTAGTTGAATATTCTTTCCCTGACCTGATGATCATGGAATATGAACCGTTCCGCGGGATCCACGTCAAAGAAACGTTCCTGGTTTACAGTTCCACACTGGCTGTTGTGGATATGGAAATAAAGAATATTGATAAAGTTGCACATGAGCTTACAGTTTATCCTGTTCTGGAATTGGGAAACGATTCACTTGAGATCAGGAACTACAATGAAAGTGCTGATGGATATATCACGTACCGATATGAAAGTCCCTACCGGCTGTTCAGCAGTTTAAAAACAGAATATCCTTATCCGACGCATACACGGGATTTTTTTACAGCCAATCAAAAAGTTCATTCCTATGGAGGATATTCGGGAGATATTTCAGATTTCTACAACCAGATAAAAACAGATTACTATTCGAATACACATACCGATTCGTTAAATATGAAAAAGGAAGGATTCGTAAATTACATTGCATTGCAATTAAACAAACGTTTGCGTCCCGGAGAAATAACGGAAATACGCTATATGCGCGGTGTTCAATCTCAGACTGAAAATCCCGATGCACTTTTCTCGGAAGCAAAACAACTAAAGACCCTGTTCCTCAAGACATTCTATGAAGATAACCTGATGTTGTTTGCTACAATACCAAGGATAAATTTTAAAACGGAGGCTGAAAAGCTGGTTTACATCGGATCGTATAATCTTGCCCGCGGGTCTATGTACCCTGCCACCGGAAAGACGAAATACAACTTTTATTCCTTTTCGAGAAACCCGATATGGGGATGGGGACATGGACACCAGGTGTTGCATGAATCCTTAAGCATGCTATCCTATGTCTATCTTGATCATTTATCTGCCGAAGGGTCACAGCGGGTTTATATGGAGCAGCAGGATACCAGCGGATTGATTGCCTATCGCCACGGACCAAGGGGAAGACAAGATTATCCGCAGAACAAAACGCCCACCACCTCTGCCCCTTTCTTCAGTTGGATCAACTGGGAAGTCTATAAAGTCTCAAAAGACATGCAATTCCTCAAGGAATCTTATGCATCAGGTTCAAAATACGTAAAATGGCTGATCAGAAAAAGGGATACCAATCATGATGGAACTTTTGAATGGGGACCTAATGGTATGGTCGAAAATGTAAGGGACGGCAACAACGCCGTATTCCAGGTCTCTGAAGAAAACCCTCTGGATATAGATAAGCATGATATTTCTGACGAACTGGAATGTCTTGATCTGACTCTGATGGTCATCAAGGAGGAAAAAAGTCTCGCTCAGATGGCTTCCGCACTTGGAAAGGCGCCAGAAGCAGCCGACTGGCAGAAAAAAGCTGAAAACACGATCAAGCTGGTAAATAAAAGGATGTGGGATGATTCTACCAGTTTCTATTATTCTGTGAATAAAAAAGATTATTCCTTTAAATTTATGACACGTGATCTGAAGAGACAAGAGATCATCGGTTTTCTTGCCTTATGGGCAGAAGCAGCCCCGAAAGACCGGGCGGAGAAGCTGGTAAAGACTTTAACCGACACCACACGATTCTGGAGAAAATATGGGGTGCCTACCCTTTCCGCAAAAGATCCCTGGTATAGTCCATACGTTGATTATTGCTGCAAATGGAACGGCCCTGTCTGGCTTCTCTGGGATTATATGGTCTATGACGGTTTAAAGAAATACGGTTACAACGACCTGGCAAAACAGTTGGCCGGCAAGATGATGCTATGCGTCACAACCCAATTATCCAAAAATCATAATTTCTGGGAATCCTACAGTCCCGACAACGAAGTACTGAATTGCCCTTCAAACTACATCTGGGATTCGATCATGGCGAAGTTGCTTATTGAGGAAAATAGTGTAAAGCCGACTAAATAATACGCCACTCCGTGATTGTGAATCGGCAGTCCTCAGTCCTCAGTCGGCAATCTATTTTGATATTTTTTTTCTTTGTTACTCTGTTACTCTGTCACTTTGTTACTCTTGTCTGCCTGTCCGCTCGTCCGCCTTTCAAACAATTAGTTCCTCTAATAATGAAACCGGATGGAAAAATGATATAATTTTGCAGGCCGATTCTAAAAAGACACAGAGTCGTGTTAATTCTGATTGAAATGAAATATCGTTTATGGATACTGTTTGCAGGGTTCGGAATGTTTTCGGCGATTCTGCTTTCCTGCGTCAATTCCAATAAGGCGTATCTTGAGAATATTTTAAAACCCGGAGTACTGCACTACCTCAAAGACAGCAAAGAAATCCGGGTTTCCAGTCATGGGACTTCAGGGAGGAACAATGACGAGATTAGCATTCCTGCGAGTAAGGTGATCACCATTTTTCAGGTAGCAGGCCCTGCTGTTATAACCCATATTACTTTCAAGATACAATCGACCGATCCTTACTTTTTACGAAGGATCTTAATAAAGATGTATTGGGACAATGAGGAGAATCCTTCTGTTGAAGTTCCTTTCGGGGATTTCTTTGGGAGCGGGTTTGCTTACTCTCATTTCGTCACCCCCTGGCTTGAGATGTCATCTGGCGGATATTCCTGTTCTTTTCCCATGCCATTTGAAGAACAGGCCAGGATAATCATCGTAAATGAAACAAACGAGGAGATTCAAGGCTTTTCATACCAGATTGATTATAAGAAAATTGAAAAACATGCATCTTCAAACACCGGATATTTTCATGCATACTGGCACCGCGATGTTAAAACGGATTATGATTCCAATTATACTATTCTCAGCACCAGGGGACTAGGATATATTGTTGGTGTAAACTTTAGTATTCAGTCATATGACAGTTCTTTTAACTTTCTGAAAGAAGAATCTGCCTCGCCATCCCATGGAACGGTTTTGAAGGATGACTCATCGGGGAGGTTGTCTGTGTACCAATTTTATACTAAGAATCCTATCCAATTCAACAAAACTATCGACTTTACCATTGAACATGGCCTCAATAACCTGGATATTGCAGATTTCAGCAGTACTGTCTATTGGTACCAGGCAGAACCGCATGTAAAATTTCTGCCGATGCTTAAACCAGGCCTGAGGATACCTTTACGAATCATCCCTCCTCCTCCTATAATAGAAGCTGAACAACAGAAATTCAACCTGGGAAAGATCGCATCGAAAGTAATGGATATGACCGACTATGGCACAGAATGGGGAGACTCAAAACAACTTCTTATTGAATCAGGGTTAAAGGATGAATTCTCACTGTTCCTGGCTAACCTTGATGAAACCGGTTACGATATCCGGGTTTATTATACCAAAGGGCCAGATTATGGTAATATAGATGTTTATATAGGTACGGAAAAAGTTGGACAGATAGATGGCTATGCCTCTTTTATTCAGCCCGGAGGTTATATTTCTATCCCTGATTTCAGGAATCTTTACAATGGGCTTCCCCTGAAGTTCATTGTTACCGGGAAAGACAGCCACTCAGGAGGATATTTCGTCGGGCTCGATGGAATAAAATTAGAACCAAAAAGGACTTTCATTCCGGAGTGGAATGTAATAGGGCCTTTTGAGGATAAGTTTAACCCAATGAGTTCACTTTCCGGGATTGACTCGGTCTATCCGCCGGAAATCGCATTCGACAGGAATCAGGGATTTAAAGGGTTAAATGGCATGTACATACGATGGCAGATCATTAAGACCCGGGAGGATGGATTTTTATCTTTAGAAGATTTGAACCAATCAGGCGTTCCGGCGGTGTATTATGCTCTCACAAATATTCAATCAGCACAACCGGGTCCGGCCAATTTGCTCATCGGATCAGAAAATGCAATTAAAATCATATACAATTATAAAGGATACAAGCATTTGGTTAAGAAAACATTAAATCCCGATCAGGATAGGTATTCAATTAGGATACACAGAGGCTGGAACACGCTTTTACTGAAAATTGAATACAAAGAAGGAAGGGCCGGATTTTATGCCCGTATCCCTGACCGCGAAAACATGTTCATTTATAACACTTTTCAGTATCATCCCCAGCCTGCTACACATGTTATACCTTATAAAACAATAAAAAAGAAAAAATGAATGGTATAAGACTATTCGTCGCTATTGTCACTTTTTTCTCATGGATGTTCTCCTATGCCCAGTTGCCTGAGAAGATCAGCAAACCGGTTCCGGGTTCATATTGCATATCCACTATGGAATTCAAGCTTTATACGATGATCAATTCTTACCGGCAACGTTATGATCTTCCTCAGATCCCGTTATCAAAATCCTTATGTTTTGTAGCTTCGGAACATGTAAAAGATCTCTTTTTTCATCATCCGGACCAGGGAGCCTGCAATGCACATTCCTGGTCGGCCCAGGGAAACTGGAAAGCATTCTGTTACCCCCGCGATGAGAATAAAAAGAACAGCGTCTGGGATAAACCAAAGGAATTGACACCATACAAAGGCAAAGGATTTGAGATCGTGTATTATGCGAATGATGCCGTGGTGATTGACAGCGTGATCAGCTTCTGGAAATCTATGGATTATTTCAATAGTTTCCTGATGAATAGCGGCAAATGGCAGGTAACGAGATGGAATGCGATCGGCATCGGGATCCATGAAAACTATGCCTGTGTATGGTTCGGCGAATTGCTTGACCCTGAGGGGGAACCATCCATCTGTGGGCAGGAACCACAAAAAACCATTATCCAGCCAAAAGAAGATGCTGTGAAGGATGTGAAGAAAGAACCCCAAAAAGAAGTGCAGCAAAAAAAAGAAGTTGCCAAGTTACAACCTGCCGTAACAACTGACAAAGCCAAAACCACAGAACCGAAAGTCAGCCATGAAAATCCCGTGACCGGGAAGGAACATTATTACATCATTGTCAGAGGTGTCGGTCCTGTAAAAGACTTACAAGTGTTCCTGGATGATCTCCTGGCAAAAGGATATAAAGAGGCAAGTCTGGTAGAAAAAAATGGAAAAATAAGAGTATCCATCATGGAATTTCAGGATAGAGTCTTGGCAGACAGAGCGCTGGAACAAGTCAAAAAAACCTGGACAGATGCATGGATACTGAAACAGTGAGCAGTCCTCAGTCGGCAGTCTTCAGTTAAACTCTGCCCTCCGACCTCTTCACCCCGACAACTCTCCCAATCTCAACACTGTCTTCCAGTTTCTTGTTGTTGCCTTAACATGAAGTTTTTTTTCGAAGAAATCATTTGATAGTTTGGTGTTTCCATAGCTTTCGGGGCAATACAGATAGACTTCTTTGCCAAGAATTCTGAATCTGTCAGGAGAAAAGTCATAGCGGGTTATTGCGCTGATATCTGTTGGTGATGGTTCCTGGTCCAGGAAAGTTACGTGAAGTTTTTCACTGTCAATTCCATCTTCTTGTAAAAATGGATTTGAGGAGATGGTTAATCGCATTTCGTCAACTGTCCTGATGATTACAGGTACATGAAAAGAATATTTTTCTTTGATGGCGTTTTCAATTTTGTCAGAGAGCAATGGATCAGAATTATTCTGGGCAGTTTTAAAGATGACATTCCCACTCTGGACATAAGTTGTAATTTCTGTAAACCCCATGGCTTCATAAACCTTTTTCAGATCCTCCATCAGGATTTTCTTATGTCCTCCGACATTGATCCCTCTTAAAATCGAAATAAAGGTGGACATAATCATTTACCAATTAATCGTAAAACAGATCGCGTTGGGCGAAGGCATATTCATGCTCGAGGAGCCACTTTTTTCGCCAGAGGCCTCCTCCATAACCAACAAGTTTACCATCAGCTCCGATAACCCTGTGACAAGGTATGATAATTGATAATGGATTCGTGGCATTGGCCCCTCCTACTGCCCGGAGAGCTTTGATATCGCCTATTCTCCTTGCCAGTTCAAGGTAGGTTATCGTGGTGCCATAGGGAATCTTTAACAGCTCATTCCATACCTTTAACTGAAAGGGAGAACCTTCAAGATCGAGTGGAACGGTGAATTGTCTCCGGGCACCCTCGAAATATTCCCGGAGCTGGTCTTTGCATTCTTTGAGACAAGCAGGCGTTCGCTTGATCCTGACTTTAAAATTGATAAACTCAAGACTCCGGATACCTTTTCCGGTGCAGTCGATCTCCACGAAACCAATGGGTGTTCCGAGGAAAGCTCTTTGATTGGTGTTCATATCATTTGGGTTTTGTTTTCCTGCTCTTCAGCGCTAATCCCAGCATTATAAAACCGAATACGAGCATCCCTGCTCCCGACCACAGGTTGATGTTTGTCCCAAGCGAACGCTGGTAAAGGAGTGCGTCAGAATTAGTAAACAAGCCAAATATAGTAATGATCATTCCCAGAATTGAGAACATCAAGCCGATTGGTAACTTAATATCTATACCCATACTTTAATTTACGATTAGACGATTTTAGATTTACGATTGTATTTACGATTTAGTCCACTCCGAGTGTGGAGTCTCTCCCCTCCCTCTTGGGGGAGGGGCCGGGGGTGGAGTCCTTTGCGATAAAAGTTGTTTTACCAAAATAAAATTGTTAAGATAGTGCCAATTGTCAATACCACGATTGCGAGGGTTGATGATCTCTGATACCATGCTACTTCCTTTTCTTTGAATTTCGGAGTAAGGGAATATACGAGTCCTTTAAGATCGCCATCGCTCTTTTTTTGTCTGGTTATCAGCGACAATCCAACAGTCAGTAAAGTGCTTGCTGAAAATGCGAAGATGGCAGTCCAGAAATTTTGTGCCATTTCTACGGGATACATATGCAGATGGTAGATCCAGCCACCTTTGACCAACGTATTTGCTCCTTCCGGGAAGGTCAGCCCATGATGTATCAGAGCGATCAGAAAGCCTCCGAGCAAACCTGTGAATGCTGCATGGCCGGTAGTTCGTCTCCAGAACATTCCAAGGAAGATCACTGCGAATAATGGTGCATTGATCATCGAAAAGATAGTCTGCAGGAAATCCATGATGTTACCAAAAAGACTGGCCAGGTATGCCGCTGCTATACTGACAATTACTCCGAATATCGTGGCCATGCGTCCGACAAATAAATAATGTTTATCATCCATTTCCTTATTGCCTGTAACCGGACGGATATAGCTCTGGTAAATATCGTAGGTCCAGACTGTGTTGAAGGCCGATACATTCCCGGCCATTCCCGACATGAAGGAGGCCAGAAGAGCAGTAATTCCAAGTCCCAGGACACCAGCCGGCAGGTATTGTTTCAACAGGGCTATGATCGTATAATCATAATTGTAATGCCCCGGCGAGATCTCGGGTAATGAAAATCCGGAACCTGGTTTATTAAGTAAGACTAAGGCGGCAATTCCCGGGACGATGATGAGAAATGGAATGAACATCTTGGGGATAGCACCAATGAGTGGAGTATTCCGCGCTGCCGTCGGCGATTTAGCTGACATGGCACGCTGTACGATCAGGAAGTTGGTGCACCAGTATCCGAAAGAGAGAACAAAGCCCAATCCGGCAAAGATCCCATACCAGGCGACTCCCAAAGGATTTGCTTTTGCCGTACCAGTGTATTTCCAGGTAGTTGTCCAGGTATCGGGTGCATAACCTTTTGCAGTGACGATGGGTGCAAGCTGATGCTGTAATCCCGACCATCCGCCGAGATCCTTAAGACATAAGATCACGACCGGCAATAATCCGATCACAATGATGAAGAATTGCAGTACTTCATTATAAATCGCAGAAGAGAGTCCGCCAAGATAGGTGTAAGCAAGCACAATTGTGGCAGAGAGAACAAGGCTGAGGTGGAAGTTCCAGCCCAGTACCCTTTCCATCAGGATCGCAAGGGCGTACATTGAGATTCCCGAGGCAAGGATGGTCATCACTGCAAACAAGATGGCATTCAGTCCCCGGGTCTTTTCATCATACCTTAATTTAAGGTACTCGGGAACAGATCTCGCTTTCGAGCCATAATAGAATGGCATCATGAACAATGCGAGAAATACCATGGCAGGGATGGCGCCAATCCAGTAAAAATGAGTAGTTAGCATTCCATATTTAGCCCCTGAGCCTGTCATCCCCATCACTTCAAGAGCTCCGAGATTGGTCGAAATAAATGCCAGGCCGGCAACCCAGGCCGGCATTG
>CAZUYY010000076.1:0-9274 GCA_964624935.1 uncultured Prolixibacteraceae bacterium | reverse complement strand
AATCCATGTGCTGTTACTTTTCTCGATTGCTTCCGTTATCTCGAACAAATGATAAGACTTGCCAAAGATGGAGTGCAGGTTATTTTCCATAATACTCTTTCTTCGAGTGAATATGGTCTGTTAGACCAGAAAACGCATCTGCCGAAACCGGATTATTGGGCTGCATTGCTCTGGTCAAAATTAATGGACAAAGAAGTTTTTGAAGCCGGAAAAGGAGCGCCGGGTGTTGATTTATTTGCACACAGCATGAAAGGTCATGAGGGAGGGATCACACTTTTGGTCATCAATACTAATAAAACTGCTATTAATATCAACATTCCTGTGGAGGCGCAACAATATACCCTGACCTCCAAAAAACTTCAAGGTAAAACCGTTCAGCTTAATGGCGTGGATTTAGAGTTAAATGCTAATGATGAATTGCAAGATATCACGGGAAAACCAATAAAAGCAGGAACTATTGTATTGCCCCCGCTATGCATGACTTTTAGTACTTTCGCAAATGCTACAATCTAGATTAGGCATTAAAACTTGAACCCGCCCTGAAAAGTTTTTTTTACCGCTAAGGCGCAAAGACGCTAAGTTAGAAAATGAAAGAACAATCGAACAAGAAACAACGGAAAAAAGAATTCCAGATCAAGGATCAACACAAGGATCTGAAAATAGTAATACCGGTTAAACTAAACAGATATTCTGACTTGATTGGATTGGCTGTTATAATCCTTCTTGGGATTATCATTTATTCCAACACTTTCAATTGTTCATTTCATTTTGATGATTTTGCACGAATTGTTGATAATCCAGGCATCCGTCATTTATCAAATGTAAAAGCCTGGATGAGTATCTATCCATCACGTCCGGTCGGGATGTTCACTTTTGCACTTAATTATCATTTTAACCAGCATGATGTGTTTTACTATCATCTTGTTAACCTCATCATCCATCTTATCAGTGCATGCCTCGTTGGATGGGTGACATTACTGATCTTTTCCTCCCCTGCTTTAAAAGATAATCCGGTCGCAAAGCAAAAAAAAGTCATCGCTTTCTTTACAGCTTTACTTTTTGTCTCACATCCTCTTGCAACAGAATCCGTAACATATATTATCCAGCGGATGTCGTCAATGGCCGCTATGTTTTACCTGCTCTCCCTGGCTCTTTATGTGAAGGCCCGGCTTGCAAGTAAAAGAAATACTTTTTCTTATCTGCTCTTTGCCGGTTCACTGGTTTCCGGTGTATTGGCTATACTTACAAAAGAAAATGCAGTCACACTTCCATTTGCCATTTTGCTTTTCGAGATCTGCTTTTTGCGGACAAAGAAGCTTTCAATAAATTTCAGGGATTATCGTGTTATCCTGTTAACCGCAGCATTGGCAGGACTAATCATTCTCGTACTAATAAAATTTTCATTTGGTATTTTTAAACCCATCCCTCCGATGCTTGGGCATCCCTATACGATAACCCCACTTAATTATTTTTTGACCCAATTCAGCGTTATTGTAAAATATATCCAGCTTTTGTTCCTGCCGGTAAATCAGGTATTGGATTACGATTTCCTGATCTCACATTCTTTCCTTGAGATCAGGACCCTCCTGAGTTTTCTGGTACTTTTATCATTGATCATCGTCTCTGTACTTTCATTTAAAAGATACAGGATCATTTCTTTTGGCATTTTCTGGTTTTTTCTTACACTATCCATTGAATCGAGCTTCATTCCGATAACAGACTTAATTTTCGAACACCGTACGTATCTTCCATCATTTGGGTTCTTTCTGATCCTTACTTCAGGCATATACCTTTTACTCTGGAACAAATATAAATACCTGGCAATTTCCATCTTTGTCATCATTATAGGATCAAATTCATACCTGACTTATAAAAGAAACAAAGTCTGGAAGGATGACTTTTCACTCTGGAACGATAATGTTGCAAAGACCCCGAACCTGTCAAGGGCATTAATGAACCGGGGTGTTCTTTATGCCAATCTTGGTCAGTGGGACAATGCACTGGAAGATTATTCAAAAGCACTTAAAAATGATCCGGAAAACAGTAAAGCTAATTACAACTGTGGGGTTGCTTATGCTAATCTCAGGCAGTGGGATAAAGCAACAGCTTATTACTCGAGGGCGTTAGGGATTGACCCGAAATATAAAGATGCGTATTACAACCGCGGGGTTGCATATGCTAACCTTGGGCTGTGGGACAATGCAATAGCCGATTTCTCAGCGGCAATTGAGATTGACCCGGATAATATGAAAGAAGCTTATTATAATCGCGGGGTTGGGTATGCTACCCTTGGGCAGTGGGACAAAGCAATAGCCGATTATTCAAGGTTTATCGGGATTGACGCGGATAATACTAATGCCTATTCAAACCGTGGAATTGCTTATGCGGCGCTGGGTCAGTTGGAAAAAGCAATAAGCGATTACTCCAGGGCGATTGAAATTGCTCCGAATAATTCTAACGCTTGGACCAATCGTGGAATCGCCTATGCGACCCAGGGACAACTGGAGAAAGCAATATCCGATTTCTCCAAGGCTATTCAAATTGATCCACATAATACTAATGCGCTTTCAAACCGTGCAATTGCATACAGGCAATTAAAGAGGAAACAGTAAAAGCACTCCATTTTTCTTGACATCAGTGGTTTTATTTGCTATTTTTATGCTTTTTGTTTTTTAAACTAATAAATATGAAGGAGACTATTTATAGTGTGGTAACCGGAACAGGAAATTATATCCCATCAAGACGTATAAAAAATAAGGATTTTCTCAACACTGAATTTTATAATTCAAACGGAAAGAAGATGGTTGGAAAGACGAATGAGGAAATAATTGATAAGTTCCAGGAGATTACTACAATTAAAGAAAGGCGTTATGTTACTGACAATCTGGTAACCTCTGATATTGCTTATTATGCTGCTCTTGATGCTATAAAATCAGCAAACATTGATAAAGAAGAAATGGACTATATCATTGTCGCGCATAATTTTGGCGATGTAAGGAATAACAATAAGAGGTCAGATATTGTACCCAATATAGCCGCCCGTGTAAAGCACAAACTAGAGATAAAAAACCCAAATACCATAGCTTATGATTTAATCTTCGGATGTCCCGGTTGGTTACAGGCCGTCATTCAGGCTGATTATTTCATCAAATCTGGAGATGCCCATAAGATACTGGTTATAGGGGCAGAGGTACTATCCAGGGTTTCCGACCCGCATGACAGGGATAGTATGTTGTATGCTGATGGAGCCGGAGCCGCCATTCTGGAAGCCAGAAAGAGTGATCATCCCATTGGAATCATTGCGCATAAAACACGCTCAGACACCTTTTTATATTCCAAAATGTTACATATGGACAGATCATACAATCCTGATTTTGTAAAAAAGGATACCCTGTTTTTAAAGATGGATGGGCGAAAACTTTATCAGTATGCCCTTGAAACAGTTCCCCAGGCGATAAAAGATTGTCTTGAAAAGAGCAAAACCCATCTCAGGGATATCAAGAATGTGCTCATCCATCAGGCCAATGGAAAAATGGATGATGCAATATTAAAAAGACTTTATGGTCTCTATAATATGGTTAATATCCCTCAAAACATCATGCCTATGACAATCTCATGGTTAGGCAACTCATCTGTAGCAACCCTGCCTATTTTATTTAATCTCATACTAAAAGGCAAGTTGAATCCGCATAAAGTAACTCAGGGAGATACTCTTGTTTTCGCATCTGTCGGAGCAGGAATGAATATTAATGCTTTGATTTACAAAATGTAGCCGCAGAGTTTATGACTTGGGTTTCCTAGCAAAGAGATTAAGCTTGCTATCCCTTCTAAGTTGATACCTTTCTCTTATCTCGGCTTCCTTGGTTAAATCTGAAATGAAGATTACTGTCCTGCCACCATCAAAGATTATGGGATGTTTGCCAATCAGTGACCCCGTCAATAGTTTTGCGTTCGGGATTTTTAACCGGTTATGCTCCATCATCATCCTGTATTCCAATGTGTCTTTTTTCATTTTTTTGTTTTGTCTTTAGAAAAGGGAAAATCCCGGGAATTTCTACAAGGTACGGATAATTTCAGGATATCAGACAACCATGCCGTTATTTGTTTTCATTATGCAACTTTTTGAGGGCAATATCGCGGTTGTAATAAGCTGCATGAAAAGTCGGGTCAATTTCAATCGCCCGGGAGAAATCGGCTACCGCTTTTTTCAGTTGCCCCAAGGTTGCATAAGCAATTCCTCGGTTGGACCATGCCTTGGAATTATTCGGGGCAATTTCAATTGCCCTGCTGTAATCGTTTATTGCCTTGTCAAATTGTCCAAGATTAGTGTATGCAATGCCACGGTCAGAATATGCCTCGGCAAGATTAGGGTCAATCCTGATAGCGCTGCTATAATCGGCTATTGCCTTGTCCCACTGTCCAATATTTTTGTAAGCGAGGCCACGGTTATACCAGGCATCTGTATATTTGGGGTCAATCGCGATCGCCTTGGTGAAATCATCGATCGCATTGTCAATTTGTTCAAGGTTATAATGAGCCACACCAAGATTGTAAAAGGCTGTTGCATAATTGGGGTCCAGTTCGATTGCTTTCGTGTAATCTTTTATTGCCTTATCCCACTGCCCAAGATTACAGTAAGCAATGCCGCGGTTTGAATAAGTTTCTTTATAGTCAGGGTCAATCCCGATGGCTATAGAGCAATCTACGATTGACTTATCCCATTGTCCAAGATTATTATAGGCAACGCTCCGGTTGGAATAGGCTTTGGTGTATTTCGGGTCAATCTGGATAGCTTTTGTATAATCGGTTATTGCTTTGTCCCATTTTTCAAAGGCAGTGTAAGCAAGTCCACGATTATAATTCGCATTAAAATTTTCCGGATCAATCTGAATGGCCCGGGTGTAATCGTCAATTGCCTTATCCCACTGGCCAAGCGAACTATAGGCAAGTCCACGGTCGCAAAAGGCAACTTTTGCATAATCGTACTTACTGATCACATCATTCCATAGCGTCAGGCTGTCTTTCCAGACCATGGAACGTGAAAACGACAGGCCTGAAAGACCGAAAATAAACAATCCGGCCAAGGTGTACCTGATCCCGGTTGTCCTGATTTCCAGCTAGCCGGCAGCAAGACAAAGCAGCAATCCAACCGAAGGCATGTAAAAATAACGGTCTGCCATCATCGCTCCTCCAACGGGAATCAACTGCAGAAGCGGAAGAAGATTCAGAAAGAACATACAAAGTCCAAAGGCATAGATCCTGGACCGTTTAAATAAGAAATAAGAACCTGTCAAAAAGATAGGCAGTGAAATAATATATAACCAATAAAATGAAGGGATACCTCCACTTAATAGTCTTGGGGGATAGGGATAATAAGCAGAAAGGCCAAGGGGTAAAATGCTTTTTATCAAATATTGAGCCATTCCAAAGGAAGCAAAAGCAAACCTTTCAGGCCGCGTGAAATAACTATAGTCGATAGCATTTGCAGATTCCTGGGCCCGGAAAGCAATCAATATAAAGAGCAGAGAAAGAAGGAAAAATGGTATTTTTTCAGATAAGACTTTTAATGAGAACCATTTCCTGCCTTTCACATAATCAATCAATGGGAGAATTACAACCAGCATTATTGCCTGTCCTTTAGCCAATAAAGAAAGCAGGAAGAACAGAATGGAAAGTCCATAGAACACCCCCTTCCGGCCCGAAGCATAGGATGTATATATGATGAGCGAAGCCAGGTAAAAGAACGAATACAAAACATCTTTTCTTTCCGATACCCAGGCGACGGATTCTACATGTAAAGTATGAACTCCAAACAATATGAATGTTAGTAGCGCCAGGAGATTGTTTTGGGTAAGCCTTTTGACCAATAGAAACACTAACAATGTGTTTAAGAGATGCAGGAGCAGGTTTGTAAAATGATAGATGAAGGGATTATTCCCTCCTATCATGTGATCTAGCCCAAGAGATATTAGTGTAAGCGGATGATAATTTCCGGAGAAGTAAATGGAAAAGGTTTTCACGACACCTGCCAAAGACAAGTTATTAACAAAAGGATTGTTAATATATTCATTGTCGTCCCAATTTGTAAACCCATTGATAAGTGAAGGAAAATAAACAAGCAGGGTAAGCAACAGTCCGGCTATCAACCAGTAAATTGTATAATCTTTTTTGATTAAGGATTTAGTTTGTACTGGTTTTGCCGGTCCGGATTTTTGTTTGATCATTTGTTGTAATAGTGCATTACATGGGGAGAAGATGTCTCCACCACTCAGAAATTATTTTTCCATGGCTGACCGAAAGGTTAATTTTCGAAGAGCATTCTTTCAAGATTACCGACAATCATTGGCAACAATTCTGCAGGAATCCCGACAAAAACTTCATCGTCTTTGATTTTCATATGATTTCTTGCGCCATGGTCGCCAAAACTATATACAACTTCACCGGTCAGAAAAGGGGCGACCACAATCGAAGAACATATCGGAGGACCTGTCATGCCCAATGTTCTTTTACCTGATTCGTATGCAAATGCCTCTGTTATTATCATGCCCTGCTTCGCGTTGCAGATCAGTACCACGACATCGGGATCAAATGAAATCCTGTCCAGTGGGGAAAAAGATACTATTTTAACGGTTCCATAAGGTACTCTGGGGTTTGCAGAGATAAATCTTCTCGCAGCTCTTTTAGAACCGAAAAGCCCCATTTTGGAAAGAAACTCACCATTTTTAATTGATTCGCTCATTTCTTTCATTCCACAGCTTCCTGATCCCCCATCACATTTATGATTATCGACTGTTGTATAGAATACCTCATCATCGAACCTGACCTTGTCGAGCATCTGACATAATCTCATCTCACCTGTCATCTGCTCAACACCTTTAGGAGCTTCGTTGGAGAAAGAAATCGCAATCGGTTGGCTTTCCAATTTTAAATGTCTCTTGATCGTTTTTGAAAATTCGACATGTTTTTGCATAAACAGCCCTCCTTGTATTTAGAAAGTAAAGATATTTCAATTATTTAAATACTTTGAAAATTCCAGGTTAATTATTCCGGTCTCTTTTCCATAAAGGCATAATTTACGAAATGAGAAACGGATTTGCCAGTGATTTCTATGGTTTTTAACTCAATAACATCGAAGTATAAACTGTAAAGTCTAAACAATTCCTTTTCCGATGAAAAATAGAGAATGGTACCCAGCCGGGTCTTTCTGTATTTCCCGGAGGCGCCAAATTGCTGGTCTTTTTCGCTGAAACAGACAGATAAATATTTCCCCCCCGGATTAAGGACTCCAAAAACATTCTCTACAAATTTTTTCCTGTTCCTTGGATATACATGATGCAGTACCTCCCAATCATAAGCAAAATCGAACGGACCCTTCACATGATTCTTTAAATCATCAAGAACATCAGCAACAATAAAATTGCAATCAACTTTTTTCTGCATTGCATTTTCCATTGCAAATTTTATAGCCACTGGCGATGTATCGACTCCTGTAACGTTAAATCCTTTCCCGGCAAGATAAATGGCATAATTGCCGGTGCCACAACCTAAATCTATTGCATTGCAGGGTTTTATTTTCCCGCATGCAACCAATTGAACAATAACGTCCGGAGGTGTCTCAATATTCCACGGAATCTCTTTTAAGGAGACATTTTTGTATATTTCATCTGTTTCGATCTGTTTCATGGGTTATTTTGCTTATAACTACTGATGATCTCTACATAGTTTCTCTCCCTGCGCTCATACTCTTCCATCCAGAATTCGATTGCCTTTTTTGTTTCCTTCTGCTGACAAAGCGTCATGAATGTAATCATGAACCCGGACGGGAATTTTCCGTTGTAGAGTTTCTCAATCATCCCCTGGATAATAGGGACATTGTGATTCAGGATCTGCATGATCAATTCAAGAGAGTAATTTAATCCGGCAGGAGTAAACGCTGTTACTACAAATTCGTTAAATAAAGACACTGTTTCATTGATGTCTTTTGATTGTTCCATGGCATCGATAATTGTCCGGAAATGGTGATAGGTAAGCTCCGTATAACGGGGAATCCCCTTGGAAAGAAGTTGATTGGCAAGGAATCTGACGATGTCATAGAATTCGATCATTTCTTCGGGATTGATCTGGCGGACACTGTATCCTGAAAATTTTCTGTGAATAATAAAGCCTTCTCCTTCAAGGACCCTTAAGGCCTCCCTCACAGGAATATTACTGGCATTAAACCTTTCAGCAATTTTCCGCTCAACGATCTCCTCTCCTGCAGGGATCTTACCATAAATTATTTCCTGCTTCAGGATTTCTGTAATTTTCATAGTCTTTTTTGCTTTTGTTTTCATGATTTCAAGTATTAAATAAACCAAAAAAAGTTGCCATTTATCAATGACTATCAAATATATAATGTATGAATTAAAGTCGTACCCTAACAATAAAAACATCAAAATTCTGAAACCAAAGTTAATACATTATTTTGTTTGGTAACAGTAAATTAATATTTGTAACTGTATCCCCATAACCGACCTATGGTTGGTTAAAGCTATACAATATCATCGATCTGTAATCATTCTCACCATCTTTTAAACTGTTCATTGTTCATAAAAATTGTTAAATACTTGACAAGGTTCCTTTTTTACAGTTATCTTTGAACAGGTGCAATAAATATTACAATTATTGTTTACCACCCTGCTTGAAGCAGGGAGAAAAAAAGGCGGCACCTTTGTTCCGCTTCACCATGTCGGTAGAAAAAAGATGAATGCTCCTTTCAGTTTGAAAGGAGCATTTTTATTAATGAGGATATAAAAATTTATTTAACTTTACAGAAATAGAAAGCGACATGATAACAAGAGGTTTAATGTAATTAAAATGAAGACTTTACAAACTAAACTAATAGACCTAACCCGCCTGATCAATGAGAATATTATTGTTTACCCTGACACGGTGGCGCCTTCATTTGAAGTTCTCAATACGGTTGAGAAAAATGGGTTTGCTGAACTTAAAATGAATTTGGTCCTTCATACAGGAACTCATATTGATGCTCCATGCCACATGCTGAAGAATGCCAGATCCATTGATCAATTTCCAATCGATAAATTCATCGGTGCAGGAATTGTAATTCCCTGTAGTAATAAAGCAGAAATTGATCTGGTTTACCTTCAGACATTTGAAGATAAAATAGCACAGGTTGAATTCGTACTTTTTTATACGGGCTGGCAAAACAAATGGAACACAAAAGAGTATTTTAACGATTGTCCCATCCTGACAAGGGAAGCAGCAGAATGGC
>CAZUYY010000075.1:3008-9301 GCA_964624935.1 uncultured Prolixibacteraceae bacterium | reverse complement strand
TAATAGACTCCTTCTTTCAATCGCATTAAAAGACCTCTTTTGGTCATATCACTTAGTAATTCTTTAACGGCACTTTCTTTCGATTCGGGAAATACGCTGAATGCTTCTGAATAATCAAAACAAGTCCTGTTCAGTCCATTAAAATAGGATAGAAGTTCATTTGATTGAGTCGAGATATACTTATGTTCCATAGTAAATTAGTCAGGTTAAACCTGACTACAATGATACGAAAAGTAATTGAAGTTTGTGTTTATTTCAAAAAATTATCTTTCATAGAAATATAGTCAGGTCTTTCCTGGCTATGATGATACCAAAAGAATAATAAAGGTCGATAAGATTAACCCGTAAAAAACAAGAAGCCGCCTCATAAGTTTGTGACGGCTTCTTCTCCTATGAAAATAAAAGTAGATTTATTTCTTCTGTGCAGTCTTCTTCTGTTTGAGAACTGCTTGTGCAGCAGCCAGACGTGCAATTGGAACCCTGAAGGGAGAGCAGCTCACATAACTGAATCCCAGTGAATGGCAGAATTCAACAGATTTCGGTTCGCCGCCATGTTCGCCACAGATGCCGATCTTAAGATCTTTACGCGTACTCCGGCCTTTTTCAACAGCAATCTTCATCAGTTGACCGACACCATCAAAATCGATAACCTGGAATGGATCTACAGGCAGGATCTTTTTATCAAGATAATCGGGCAGGAAGCTTCCGATGTCATCTCTTGAGAAACCAAAGGTCATCTGCGTGAGGTCATTGGTCCCGAACGAGAAAAAATGTGCCGTTTTGGCCATCTGATCTGCCGTCATACATGCCCTTGGAATCTCGATCATGGTTCCGGTCATGTGCGGAATCTCCTTTAACCCGAACTTCTTGCAAACTTCTTCGTGTACCTGGGCAATGATCTTATACTGATGGTCCAGTTCATTCGCACTGGAGGTAACGGGGATCATGATTTCCGGGAAAGGATGCTTTTTCTCTTTGAGAAGTTCGGCAGTGGCTTCGAAGATAGCTCTTACCTGTGCTTCGGTTATTTCCGGGAAAGTGATCCCAAGTCTTACTCCCCGGTGTCCCATCATAGGATTGGTTTCGTGCAAAGCTTCTGCACGTTTGTCGAACTCTTCCTTTGAAATACCAAGGCTTTCAGCAAGCATGTGACGTCCCTCGGGATTTTGAGGTATGAATTCATGAAGGGGTGGATCAAGGGTACGGATCGTTACCGGATAGCCATCCATTGCTTCCATAGTGCCTTTTATATCGGCCTTCATATATGGGAAAAGTTCATCCAGCGCCTTCCGTCTTTCCTCTTCGGTATTTGAAGCGATCATTTTCCGGAGGATGAACAATGGTTTTTCAGCATGTTTTCCATAGAACATATGTTCCGTACGGAATAATCCGATGCCTTCTGCGCCAAAGGCCCTTGCTTTTGCAGCATCCTCAGGGGTATCTGCATTGGTGCGGATCTTCATCACGCGGATCTCATCACAGAGGCTCATGAATGCCTGGAAATCGGGATTTTCTTCTGCGGTCTTGATCATATTGATCTGCCCATTGTAAACATACCCTTTCGAGCCATTCAGTGAGATGTAATCGCCTTCATGAAGAACAATATCATCAACAGAAAGGGTCTTGGTCGAGGCTTCGATTTTAAGCGTTCCTGCTCCTACAATGCAGCATTTACCCCAGCCTCTTGCAACAAGTGCTGCATGGCTGGTCATCCCTCCGCGTGCGGTAAGGATGGCATAGGCAGCACGCATACCTTCAATATCTTCCGGATTGGTTTCTTCCCTGACAAGAATGACAGCCTTGCCTGCTTTTGCCCATTCAACTGCTTTCTCGGAATTGAAAACAATTTGTCCGGTAGCACCGCCGGGACCGGCCGGCAAGCCCTTTGCCATCGGTATTAACCCGATTTCTGCTTTCGGATCCAGAATGGGATGAAGCAGTTCGTCAAGCTGTGAAGGCTCTACGCGGCTCACGGCTTCTTCTTTCGTGATCAGCTTTTCATGAAACATGTCCAGCGCCATCTTTACGGCAGCAGGGCCATTTCTCTTTCCTACCCTGCACTGGAGCATATACAGTTTCTGGTCCTGAATGGTAAATTCAATATCCAGCATGTTGCGGTAATGGGTTTCGAGTGTATGCTGGATTTTATTAAGTTCTTTGTACACTTCCGGCATCGACGTTTCAAGGGATGCCAGATGCCTGGTATGTTCGTTTTTCCCGATCTCGTTGATTGGATTTGGAGTTCTTATTCCTGCAACCACATCTTCACCCTGTGCGTTTGCAAGCCATTCACCATAAAAATAATTTTCTCCGGTGGCCGGATTTCGGGTGAATGCAACACCGGTTGCAGAGCTGTCACCCATATTACCAAAAACCATCGACTGAACATTTACGGCAGTTCCCCATTCATCGGGGATATTTTCAAAACGCCGGTAAGAGATGGCACGTTTTCCCATCCAGCTCTGAAACACGGCACTGATAGCGCCCCATAGTTGTTCCATGGCATCTTCCGGGAAAGGTTGTCCGAGTACTTCTTTTACTTTTTTCTTATAGATGTCGATCAGGTGTTTCAGATCATCTGCGGAGAGTTGTGTATCGCTTTTATATCCCTTTGATTCCTTCATTTTATGAAGTTCCCGTTCCAGTTGATTCCTCACACCCATTCCTTCTTCAGGTTCAATACCGGCAGCTTTTTCCATTACAACATCCGAGTACATCTGAATAAGACGGCGTTGTGAATCATAAACAAAACGTGGGTTGTTGGTCTTTTTGATCAGCCCTTCGCGGGTAATATCATTGAGTCCGACATTCAGAACGGTTTCCATCATGCCCGGCATGGATGCCCTGGCACCTGATCTTACTGACACCAGCAGTGGGTTATCTTTATCGCCAAAAATAGCACCCATCTCTTTTTCAGTCCTTTTCAAACAATCTTCAACCTGTTTCTTTAATTCTTGCGGGTAGTTCTTGTTGTGTTCGTAGTAAGCAGTACATACTTCCGTAGATAACGTAAATCCGGCAGGGACAGGTAATCCGATATTAACCATTTCAGCAAGATTGGCACCTTTGCCTCCAAGCAGGTTTTTCATGTCTGCTTCACCTTCTGCCTTTTTACCTCCAAAAAAGTAAACATACTTTTTTTCTTTAACATCTTTTGACATAGTTCACAATGTTTAAATAATTGATAATCTTTACAATTGATACTTAAAATTTGAAGGTGCAAAAGTACGGATATTTTTGCTATGAAGGCTGATTTTTGCGTAAAATTAAATGGCAAAATGGCAAAATAGCAAGATGGCAAAATGGCAAAAATAAATGGTAAAATCGCAAAATTAGATTGTATAATATGTAGAAATCTAAATTTCCTTATCCTTATAATTATTGTTTTAAGTTATTTCTTGTCTTTGCCTTTAACTTTTTCTTAATGGTAGTAAACATCTTTACAAGTTGTTCCACTTCTGATCTGAGGTTTTTAGATTCTGAATCCGTCACTATACTAATTCGACCTAAATATTCGAGCCAAAATTGCGTTTCATCACATTCCTCAGCAACAATGCAAATTTTGGAATAAAACTCTGCATCTGAACGCGCTCTTGTAGCAGCCCGCCAATTTGCTGCAACTGATGATGAACTTCGTAAGATCTGCTGAACCATCGGCCTGTCTAACTGGATTATTTTCTTTTGCTGAAAAAGGTTATGAACCTCTACAGACATAGACAATGTCCGTTCACGCATTTGTTGATTAAAATTCAATATCTCCGGATTAGTCATAACTGAATTTTCAACATAATCCGGATAAATACAAAAAGTAATACTCTAAATGAAATTTATTTTTATTGCTCGTATAATCTTTTATCTTAATCTTACCCTTTGATCATTTAATTTTACCATTTTGCCATCTTGCCATTTTACCATTTAATACGCTACTTTCCCAATATTTGCCATATTCCACATTATCCATTGCTTCCTGCCCTGTAGATAGGTTGATGGCCGTGAAGGATCCCACTTTCGGGGATTGGGAAGAATAGCGGTAAGGAGTGCTGCCTGGTCCCTGCTTAGCGAGGCTGCAGATTTATGGAAATAGTTTTGTGAGGCTGCTTCGGCACCATAAATGCCATTTCCCATTTCGATCACATTCAGGTAAACCTCCATGATCCTCTTTTTCCCCCAGATCTTTTCAATGAGAAAAGTAAAATAGACCTCAAGTCCTTTCCTGACCCAGGTTCTATCGGGCCAAAGGAAAACATTTTTAGCGGTTTGCTGTGAAATGGTGCTGGCGCCATGTGTTTTTTTACCCTTTTTACGATCGTTGTAATCCTGTGCTTTTTTGATGGCCTCCAGATCAAAACCGGAATGTTCAAGAAAACGATTGTCTTCCGAGGCCACAACAGCCAATTGAAGCTGAGGGGATATCTCATCCAGTGGTTTCCAGTTTTTTGTCATTCGAAGCGGATCGCCATTGATAACCTGTTGTACATTACGGATCAGCATTAACGGGGTTACCGGCGGATTGACAAAACGATAAAGGAAGACAAAGAAAAAAGAAGAGCTGAAAAACAGGATCAGAAAATATTTCAGAAAGCGAAGAAGAAATTTCCATAATTTCTTCATCCTTCACTACTTTACTGAATTTATATACTGATCAAGATCGTCTTTTGATTTATTACTATGCAATGCGCTCTTTACATCATTATAGTTCTCAGGATCGTAACAATGTTTGTAGGCATCCTTGGCAAGAGCCAGACGTGAACTCTCATAATTTAAATGATACATTACTTCAAGAATCTGATGAGCGTACAGGCAATGAGTTTCTACTAATTTTTTTGCATTGTTCAGTTTTATAGGTTCAAAAGGAGCACTGGTGATGGAAATGGTTGACGCCTGGAAATCAGGTTCAGCCATAGGATTATCACATCCTGCACCGGCTTTCTTTGTGGTAGATTCGTTTTTAGCTGCGGATTGGTTGTTCTCCTGTTTAGTGGTCGAAGACTTTGTATTTTCTTTACCCGTTTCCTTGGGACGGACATTATCAGAACTTGTTTTCACAAGAACATATTCACCATTTCTTCCCGGTCTTAGGGCATAAAACAGTTCACCACCCGGCGAGTTGAATACCGTTTTGTTGATCTCATGGATACTTACATCCTTGAATACTATTCTGACTTTAAAATTGGGGCCGAATAAACCTTCAACCGTCACATGATCGGCCACTGTGGAATTTTTCTGTATTCCATTAACAAATACGGTGAAATTTTCACCTTTTTCCGAAAAAACAGTAAGGGATGTTCCCTGGCCCATGGCTGCATATGAAAAACCGAAAGCCATAAGCAGAATAAATTTTCTGATGTACGTTTTCATAATTGTTTTTTTTGCAAATGTAAATCACTTTTATGAACTGATCGCACTCAACCTCTATAAAACACTGCAAATCCAAGTTTTTTTTCTAATTTTGAACTCCAATTTAACCTCTATCCTGATGACAAATTATATCGGAATACGCCACGAAGATAAGTACCTACTCGAAAAACGGGCTCCGCTTACACCAAAACAAGTTGAACGGTTAGTTAAACAGAAAAAGCTTGATATCATTATTCAATCATCAAATAAAAGGATTTTTAAAGATGAAGAATACAGGAAAGCAGGGGCATTGATTGCTGAAGATCTGGAAGATTGTTCAGTTATATTCGGCGTCAAAGAGATACCCCTGTCCTGTTTTGAGCCGGGTAAGACCTATGTGTTTTTTTCACATGTTATTAAAGGGCAACCCTATAATATGCCCATGTTGAAAAAAATGATGGAATTGAAATGCAATCTTATCGAATATGAAAAGGTTGTCGATGAACAAGGGAAACGTCTGATTTTTTTTGGCAAATATGCAGGACTCGCCGGTATGATAAATTCATTCTGGGCACTAGGGTTAAGAATGAAGGACTATGGTTACATCTCTAACCTGCTGAAGATTAGGCAATCGCATCATTATCATTCCCTGAAGGAAGCCAGGGAGGATATCTCTGCCATAGGGCAGCGGATTGCAGAAGAAGGTATCCCGAATGAACTTTTACCTTTTGTCATCGGATTTACAGGTTATGGAAATGTGTCACAGGGTGCACAGGAGATCTGCGGTCTTTTGCCGGTCAAGGAAATATCTCCTGAAAAACTGCTTAATCTGCGTGACCGTAAAAAACTCCCAAACAACATTATTTATAAAGTTGTATTTCATGAGGAAGACCTTGTAGAACACATCGGAGGAGATCCTTTTGACCTTCATGACTATTACACAAATCCCCGGAACT
>CAZUYY010000075.1:0-2998 GCA_964624935.1 uncultured Prolixibacteraceae bacterium | reverse complement strand
TGTTTTTGAAAAATATATTCCTCATCTTTCCTTGCTGATTAATTGTATTTACTGGGACCGTCGTTATCCCAGGCTGATAACGAAAGAATATTTGAAAAAACTATTTGCCAAAGGGAGGCCGAAACTGAGTGTTATCGGCGACATCAGTTGCGACGTTGAAGGATCGATAGAATGTAATTTAAAACCAGCTACCATTGATGAACCACTTTATGTTTATAATGCGGAGACCGGGAAAATAACAATGGGTCACGAAGGGGAAGGAATGTTGTTGATGGCAGTCGATATCCTTCCTGCAGAATTACCACGTGATGCTTCAAATGGTTTCGGAGAAGTCCTGATGAATTTTGTCAAGCCCATTGCAGATGCCGATTTTGAAGATTCCTTTGAAGATCTTGACCTTCCAAAATCAATTAAAAAAGGATTAATTCTCCACCACGGTGAACTTACCTCCGACTTCAAATACCTGGAAGAATTCCTTGAAAAATACTAGATTGCTTTTTTACAATTTTGCCTTTTTACCATTTTGCCTTTTTACCATTTTGCCATTTATTTTTACCCAATACCCAAAACCCAATACCTAACACCTAACTTCATGCAAAAAGTTCTCATTCTTGGCGCCGGTCTCGTAGCAAACCCGATGGTTAAATACCTGCTGGGTAAAAATTTTAAAGTTTCGGTAGCTTCCAACACCCCTGACAGGGCAAAGGTCATGGTTGGCAATCATCCCTCCGGACAGACTATTTTCTGGGAAGCAGGTGACGAAGAAACTTTGGATACCCTGGTTGCAGGACATGATCTCACGGTAAGTCTGTTGCCTTATCGTTTTCATGTGATGGTTGCAAAACATTGCCTGAAGCACAGGAAAGATCTGGTCACAGCATCCTATGTGAAGCCTGAAATGATGGCTCTGGATGAAGATGCCAAACAGGCCGGAATTTGTTTTCTTAATGAAATGGGGCTGGACCCGGGGATCGATCATATGTCAGCCATGCGGGTTATCGATAAGATCCATGCAAATGAAGGCGCTGTTCTTGAGTTTTACTCACTTTGCGGAGCCCTCCCGGCACCCGAAGCAGCCAATAATCCATTCCGGTATAAGTTTTCCTGGAGTCCCAAGGGTGTGATCCTTGCGGGAAACAATGATGCTCTTTTCCTTCGTCATGGCAAAGAAGTGAACATTCCTACCCGGGACCTCTTTAAGGATCCGTTCCAGGTAGATTTTCCTCAGGTCGGCATGCTTGATGTTTACCCCAATAGGGATTCTATGGCTTATCGGACGATTTATGGAATTCCTGAAGCACAAACAGTATATCGCGGCACTTTCCGTTTTAAAGGCTGGTGTGAAACGCTCGATGTGATGAAGCGATTGAACCTGATTTCCGGTGATACGTTCGACATGAAAGGAATGACGTATGCCGATATGGTCTCTCACCAGATTGGAGGAAAGAATTCAACAGATATAAGGCAGCAGGTTGCGGCGTTCCTTAATATTCCTGTATCTTCATATGCTCTGGATGCGTTGGAATGGCTTGGCATGTTCAAAACAGAACCGATGCGTCGTGGAATTGATTCAACCTTTGAAGTAACCTCCGACAAGATGATCGGCATGATGGGATTGGGTTCGGAAGAACGGGATATGGTTGTCTTACAGCATACTTTTCTGGCAGGCTATTCAGACGGAAGGAAAGAAATAATCCGCTCACGTATGCTGGATTTTGGCGCCCTGGCTGCGGACACTTCCATTGCACGGACTGTTGCTTTACCTGCAGCCATGGGCGCAGAAATGATCCTTCTCGGAAAGATTAAAGTCAAAGGCGTCCATATCCCCATCATCCCGGAGATTTACAACCCGGTCCTCAATCAGCTCGAAAGTATGAATATCCGGATGACCGAGGAATACGGACTTCCATTAAGTGAAAATATTGAATAAGAATAAATAGCTTGAGCATGCCTTTTGTTATTATCCTCGTAATAGGTATCATTTTCGTTTATGCACTTTTCAGTATAATGAACAAAAAAGGCATGAATGAGAGCGGGAAAAAACGGCCGGGATATAAATATGGGAAATGGATTGGCGGAGGACTCGGCTGGGCATTCGGAGGGCCAATTGGGGCAATACTCGGCTTTGCAATGGGCTCTTTACTGGATGGTGTTAGAATAGAAAAAACTTATTATCAGGGGACAGCCCGCGGGGATTTTGCCATGAGCCTGCTGGTACTTTCGGCAGCCGTGATGAAAGCCGATGGTAAAGTGGTAAAGTCGGAATTAGATTATGTAAGGAATTATTTTCTTTCCCGGTTTGGCACAGAAGAAACTAACCGTCTCATATTAATTCTCAGGGAGGTTTTGAACCAGGAGATCAACCTGCAGGATGTGAGTATCCAGGTGGGACAATTCATGGATTATCCGTCCCGTCTTCAACTCCTCCATTACTTGTTTGGGATAGCCACTGTCGACCGCCAGTTTGATCAATCTGAAGAAAATGTCATTCAACAGATCTCCGGATATATGGGCGTCCACCCTTCTGATTTTGCTTCTATAAAAGCCATGTTTGTCAGGAATATTAACAGCGCATACGATATTCTTGAACTCAATCCTGATGCAACGGATGATGAAGTGAAAAAGGCATATCGCAGACTGGCTATCCAATACCATCCGGATAAAGTGGCTCACCTTGGTGAGGACATTAAAAAAGCTGCTACTGAAAAATTCCAGACCCTGAATGCCGCCTATGAAGAGATAAAAAAACAGAGAGGGATGATCTGATCATTTTGTTTGAGTATTTTCTTTCCATGCGTTGATCGGGTCCGAGAAACATGCAACTATGTTCCTGGTTCTTAGATCTGAAAGTGCGTTTACATTTCGGGCAGATCCAGGACATTTTAATTTTCGATTTTCGATTTTCGATTTACGACTTATGAAGTAAAATTACGATATTGGTTGAAATAAAAGTGCTATTTTTGAGATGAAAGTTTTAGCTGAGTTTTCTCACTGACAA
>CAZUYY010000074.1:8465-9347 GCA_964624935.1 uncultured Prolixibacteraceae bacterium | reverse complement strand
AGTCCAACTTGGAGGATCTTGCCGGACGTCTTTGCGGCCCGGCACATCTCGCGACACTCGTCGGCGTTGATCCCGAGAGGTTTCTCACAAATGACATGCTTGCCGGAGGTCAGCGCATCGACCGTAGGTTGCTTGTGATACTTGTTCGGCGTCGCGACCGAAACAGCGTCGATCTCTTTGTCTGCCAAGAGTTCGCGATAGTCGACATAAGTTTTCGTTATGCCGAATTTGTCCGCCGCCTGCTTAGCGATCTCTGGGTTGACGTCGCAAACCGCAACCATCTCACACAGATCCGGGATGCTCTGGTAGCCCTTCATGTGGCAGCCCTGAGCGATTCCACCGCTCCCGATAATTCCAATCTTGAGTTTTTTAGCCATTTTTGCCCGAAGGTCTCTTCCTAATTGAGGCCCTCGAAAGCTTACTCAATGTGGAACCTGGCCAGTTGTTTTCGGCACGATTGCAACCTGGGCCTAGCACTCTCACGTTTAGTCTGCCAAAATAGGGGTCTACTATGCCGACTTATGTCTATGAATGCAGCAGTTGCAACAATCGATTCGAGGTTGAGCAGCGGATAACGGAGAACGCGTTGGACACTTGCCAGTGCGGTTCGGCAGGAACCGTCAAACGATTGATTCAGCCGATCGCCGTGCTGTTCAAGGGCTCGGGGTTCCACATCAACGACTATGCCTCCAGCGGAAATGGCGGTACAGCCGCAAAAGCCCCCGCAGAACCCCCCGCCTGCACCGGCGAACCCACATCCTGTCCCACCTGTGCAACCCCGCCCGCAGCCGACGATCACTAAATGTCTCCTGCGGCTATTCAGCGTTGGGTAGAAGCTACGGAATTGAGGTGTTGAAGTATCGCGGTATTGGGGATGCGAAT
>CAZUYY010000074.1:0-8365 GCA_964624935.1 uncultured Prolixibacteraceae bacterium | reverse complement strand
ACCCAATACCCAATACCCAATACCCAATACCCAATACCCAATACCCAATACCCAATACCCAACACCTATGTCAAAACTAACCTTTGCGGAGAAGATTTTCAAAGCCAAAGCCGGCGCCATCGTGTTTGCCAAGCCTGACATTATTTTGTCGCACGACAATTCTTCCTCTATTTACATGACATTTAAGAAAATGGGGGGAAAAGAACCGGCTAATCCGGATACGTTGCTGATCACTCTGGATCATAATGCACCCCCTACCAATGCAAAGCTTGCTAATGATTACCAGATTATCAGGAACATGGTCGAATTGTTCGGGATTAAAAAATTTCACGATGTGGGTGAGGGCATCTGTCACCAGCTTATGGCCAATTATGCCCGGCCAGGAATGATCATTGTGGGCAGCGACAGTCATACGAGTACGGCAGGGGCATTCAATGCACTGGCGACAGGAATTGACCGTACCGAGACTGCCGGGTTGTGGAAACAGGGAGAGACCTGGTTCAGGGTGCCTGAGACAATCAGGATAACACTGAAGGGGAAACTGCAGCCGAATGTATTTGCGAAAGATCTTGCACTCTGGATCATCGGGATGATTGGCAGCAGCGGAGCCGATTATATGTCGGTGGAATTTCATGGCGAAGGCATAAAGACGCTGTCCATTGCCGACCGCATGGTGCTGTGCAACCTGGCATCGGAGATGGGCGCCAAGAATGCCGTATTCCCTGCCGATGAAGTACTGGAAACCTGGCTCGGAGTGAAAACACAAGGGTGCTGGGCAGATGAAGGTGCATCTTATCTGAAAGATATCGTGATCGACCTTGGGGAAATATTTCCTGTAGTTGCCGCGCCACATCATGTTGATAATGTCAAAGCCGTTTCAGAAGTAGAGGGAACGAAGATCCAGCAGGCATTGATCGGTACCTGCACCAACGGACGGCTTGAAGATCTGAGACAGGCCGCAACCGTGCTGAAAGGAAAAAAGCTGCCGAAATTCATGCAGATGCAAATTATCCCGGCATCCAAAGACATATACATGCAGGCCATGAAAGAAGAGCTGATCGGGATCTTTATCGAAGCGGGCGCCAATGTACTTTCTTCGTCCTGTGGCCCCTGTTTAGGTACCGGGCAAGGCATTCCGGCCGATGGGATTAATGTCATTTCCACTGCTAACCGGAATTTCAAGGGAAGAATGGGAAATGCCATGGCCAATATATATCTTGCCTCGCCTGCCACCGTTGCCTGGTCGGCCCTGAAAGGCGAGATCACCGACCCGCGCGGGGGGCATCACAGCGATAAATTCCCGTTTCATGCTCCTCAAAGCAGTACGGTGGACATCAAAGCAGGTGAAGACCGTTATGATAGCAATGTCTGGAATTATGCCGATGTTGACAACCTCAATACGGACCAGATGTTTGCCGGAAACCTTACTTATAATGTACCGAGTTCTGAACCTGAGAAGATCGTGCCTCACCTCTTCAAAGGATTCGACAACAGTTTTGCCGGACGCGTGAAGGCGGACGATATCATCCTGGCCGGGTGGAACTTCGGCTGCGGGAGTTCCCGTGAGCATCCTTCGGTAGGTCTTGCCTATGCGGGGGTCAAAGCGGTGATCTGTAAATCGGTCAACCGGATCTTTTACCGGTCATCTGTAAACCAGGGTTTACCTATCCTGCTGGTTCCTGAAGCAGTGGATGCTTATAAACCGGGTGACAAGGTCACTATCGATTTTGAAGAAGGAATTATCTTTATAGAAGGAAAAGAATATTCATTCTCACCATTACCCTCTAAACTCATGGAGATCTTCCAGGCAAAGGGGTTGGTGAATTACGTTAAAAACAAATGAAAAAATACCTGCTGACTGCCTTAGCCATCCTGATCATCGCCATTATTTTCCTTGCCCTGGGTCTCACATTCCCTATCTATGCCCGTGCCCTACCCCTTCTGTTAATCGTATTTGTGATAGACGGTTACCTCTGGATCTCAATCCGGCGAAAGATCCTTGATTTAATGCCCTTTTGGAAGTTTGCGGCATTGATCATCTATTGGTTGCCGCTAATCCTGCTTATTTCCTGCATCATAGCCGGTTTCTTCATTTCTTTTGCTGAATGGAATATCCCTTTACGAACCCTGGTGCCCGGCTTTATTTTTATTTTTTATACTTTCAAGATTCTTCCATTTATATTCCAGTTGATAAGAGATATTTTAAGATTATTCCGGTTCGGACTGCTTTCCTTCAACCATGGAGGGGTCAGATTCAGCGATGTGGCGAAGATGAAATGGCTTCAGGTGACAGGATGGATAACCGGGACTATGTTCCTTATCCTGATGATCATCGGTATGATATGGTGGAATTATGATTTCAGGGTAAAGCAACAGGTGATCACACTTCCTGAATTACCTGAATCTTTTGATGGATTAAGAATTGTCCAAATTTCAGACATTCACACCGGAAGCTGGCTCTGCAAGCAGGAGCTCAGAAAAGCAGTTGCCCTTATCAATGCCCAGCACGCGGATGTCATATTTTTTACCGGCGACATGGTTAATTATACCACTCTTGATGCTCTTCCTTTTGAAGAGATCCTCTCACATCTGAAAGCCCCTTTTGGGATCTTAGCCATTCTTGGCAATCATGATTATGGCGCTTATGTAAACTGGCCATCCGATGCAGCAAAAGAAAAGGATAAAAAAGATCTTTATGCATTCTACCACCGTCTGGGTTGGAAACTTCTTTTAAATGCACATACTGTTCTCAAACGGGGGAATGATTCCATTGCTGTTCTGGGTGTTCACAACTGGGGCAAAGGGTATCGGTTCCAGAAACTTGGCGACATTCCTGCAGCTCAGAAGGGTGTGGAAAATATGCAAGTACAGCTTTTATTATCGCATGATCCGAGTTTCTGGGATACGATTATTTGTCATAAATTCCAAAATATTGATATTACCTTCTCAGGGCATACGCATGGATTCCAGTTTGGAATTGATTGCTTCGGCATTCACTGGAGTCCGGCACAATACCTTTACAAACAATGGGGCGGGTTATATGAACATCCGGTTCAGGGATCACACCCGCAATATATTTATGTGAATGTCGGAATAGGTTCAATTGCTTATCCCGGAAGAATCGGGATATTGCCGGAGATAACGGTAATTACCCTGAAAAGAGGGAAGTGATAATTAAAAATAATTTTACCATTTTGCTATTTTACATTTTGCCATTTTGCTGGTTCTTACCTTGCCGGCTGGACTTTAAACTCACAGGGTCTTAACTCACAATCGACCATATCGCAACATGTATCGCAAACCCGTTTGTAAACCTTGAAGTTGGTGAGTTCTACATTTTTAGATTCATAATCGTCACGCACCGGTTCTTCGCGCATCAGGTCGGTACTCAGGTATTTCTTGTTGCAATCGGAAAATACCGTTGCGACGGCTGCATCCCCTCCCCTCTTATTTTGAATCTGCAAAGCGCCAAGGAAATTAGCTCCGGAAGAGATCCCAACAGCGAGTCCTAATTGTTGTGCAAGTTTCTGGGCCATGATGATGGAATCTCCATCGGGAACTGACACAACACGGTCGAGTTCGTCCAATTTAATAATCGCGGGAATAAATTCATCCGAGATCCCCTGGATCCTGTGGTTGCCGACTTTGTATCCTGTCGACAGGGTTGGTGATTCGGAAGGTTCCAGTGGATGAATACTGATATCCGGATCTTTGCTGCGAAAGAATTTTCCGACTCCCATGACTGTTCCGCCTGTTCCCACACCGGCAACAAAAGCAGCCGGTTTCACACCGTGGTATTGCATCTGGTACCAGATCTCAGGCCCTGTTGTACGGGAATGGGCTTCAGCATTGGCCAAATTAGAGAATTGTTGTGGAAGGAATATATCCGGCTCGTTCGCTGCAATCTCTTCTGAAAGACGGATGCTTCCGAGAAAGCCACCCTGTTCCCTGGATACGGGAATGATCTTTGCTCCAAGGCTCCGGATGATATCCACACGTTCCCGGCTCATCCAGTCCGGCATAATGATCCTTACAGGATGTCCCAAAGCCCTGCCAATGGCAGCAAATGCAATACCGGTGTTCCCGCTGGTGGCTTCAACGATGGTATCGCCTTTCTTTATCTTTCCTTCAGCATATGCTTTTTCAAGGATGTATAAGGCCATCCGGTCTTTAATGCTTCCCGTAATATTATAATGTTCTGCCTTGGCATAAAGAATACGCGGTTTCCCTTTATACAGGAAATGAATAACGAGCAGAGGCGAATTGCCGATCAGTTGCCAGATGTGCCTGAACTGAAGTTTAAAAATACTGTTGACAGTAGTAGCAAAATTGAGCATAGGAATAAATTTGGATTATAGCAGGACAAAATACAGTCGCAAATTTAGGAATTTTTATTGACCTGCTCTTGAAATCTGGATAAAAGTGACTTCCACATCGCCACCCTCCGGATAAAGGCTGATCCAGTTATTATCGTTACGATACCAGGGATCCTGTTCACGGACGCTGATCAACCGTTCATTGACTTTTCCATCGCCTGTAAGATTTTTAATCACACCGCCCCCGTTGATCTGTTTATCCTTGCCGTACCTGAGCAGTACGTTGAACGGGTGGTTGGAAAGGTTTCGGATTTTGATATACAGGTAGTTGTTCTTTCGCGAAGTAATGTTGACCGGAGCGAAATCAAATTGTCTCTCGGCCCCGTTAGTGACTGTCTGGGCTGAGTTTAACACATCTACAATCGCATTTTCAGCGATCGTCTTTTTGATCTCACTGATCCTGTCCTTTGGATATTGTTCTGCAGGAAGGTAGGTAAGCGCCTCCTGGTACGAATCTATGGCTTTATCAAAGATCATCGCATTAAAATTCTTATCGCCTTCTGCAACGGCTTTATCATAAAACACCTTGTTGGCACGGTAAATACTGTCGATCACAGCATTGATACGGATCAGCCGCTCTTTGGGTACCGATTCGTCAGGGAAAATGGACAGTGCCTGCTGAAAGTTATCTTTTGCCTTGTAGTAATCTTTGATCATCAGCAGGTCGTTCCCTTTCGAGACCAGGTCATCATACGTTTGCCTCTTCCCTTTCAGTTCCATCAGGATCTTGTTGATCTCTTCTATCTTTTCCTTTGGATATTGTTCGTTGGGTTTTATCTCGCCGGCATTCTGGTATTCCGTCCTGGCTTCCTCGTATGATTTCCGGGTCATCAATTGATTACCTTTTTCAATTGAAGCTTTATATGCCTCCTCCTTTGCTTTAAGATCGGCCTCAATTCCATCAATTTCTGCGATCTTATCCTTTGGATACTGTTCAGCAGGCTTTATGGTTGAAGCATTGCCGTATTCGGTTTTAGCCTGGGCATACGATTTGTCGGCCAGAAGTTTATCCGCTTTGGTAATGGAGACATTGTACTGATCATCGATCACCTTTTGTTTTGCGAGTTCGACCATTATTTTTTCAATCTCTGCAATCTTGTCTTTCGGATATTTCTCATCCGGTTTCATCTGAAGAGCCCCCTGGTAGGCAGACTTTGCCTGTGTATAAGATTTATTGGCAAATGCAGAATCGCCGATGGCGATGGCGCCGTTGTACTTATCCTCAAAGGCTTTAATATCTGCAAGGACCTTATCGATGGCGGCGATCTTCCCCTTTGGATATTCTTCACCCGGTTTCAGGGAAGTTGCATGCTGATATTCAGTTTTTGCCGGTTCATAGGATTTGGCAGCAAGTAATTCGTCGGCCTTTGTTATCGAGGCTTTGTATTCCGTTTCTATCTCTTTCTGATGAGCAATGTCAGCAGTGATCTTATCTATCTGTACTATTTTATCTTTCGGATATTGTTCTGCAGGTTTTAATCCGGATGCTTCCGCATAGGCCGCCCTTGCCAGTTCATAGGTTTTGCCATCCAGCAGTCTGTCTGCATTGGCAATTGCCGCCTGGTACTTATCGTCTATCACCTTTTGTTTTGCAAGGTCATCCAGCGTTTTCACTATTTCAGCGATCTTATCTTTTGGATATTGTTCCACCGGCTTAAGGTTCCCTGCATTGGTATATTCAGTTTTTGCCAGATCATATGATTTCTCCTGAAGCAGTTTGTCGGCTTTTGTAATTACTGCGTTATACTGCTCGTCAAGCGCTTTTTGTTTTGCCAGATTCGCCAGGGCAAGGTCGATCTCTGCGATACGGTCTTTTGGATATTTCTCATCCGGCTTCAGCACCAAGGCTTTCTGATAACCTGCTTTTGAGGATTCATATGATTTATCCGCAAGCAGTTTATCTGCGTCGGAAATCGTTGATGTGTATTGGTCATCGAGGGCTTTTTTCTTTAAGATCTCCGCCAGTACTTTGTCAATCTCTTCTATCTTTCCTTTCGGATAAACTTCTGCCGGTTTCAAAGCCAGCGCATTCTGGTATTCCGTTTTCGCCAGCTCGTACGATTTATCTGACAGCAGTTTATCGGCTTTATCGATCAGTGCCTTGTATTGTTCGTCCCTAAGTTTTGCTGCTGCAATGTCACCAAGGATCTTGTCTATTTCTGCAATCTTTGTTTTTGGATACTCTTCAGATGGCTTAAGATCAGATGCTTTGCTGTACTCTGTTCTTGCTTCGGGATAGGTCTTTCCTGCCAGAAGTTTATCTGCATTTGCGATGATCCCGTTATACTGGTCATCAATGGCTTTCTGCTTTGCCAGATCGGCCAGTATCTTGTCAATTTCTGCCTGTTTATCTTTCGGATAGGCTTCATTAGGTTTTATTGCCGATGCGGCTGCATAATCTTTTTTTGCCTGATCCCAGGTCTTTGCAGCAAATGATTTATCCGCTATTGCTAAAGCAGCAGTGTACCGGTCATCGAGGGCCTTTTGCTTTGCCAGGTCTGCAAGTGCCACATCAATCTCCGCAATCCTGTCTTTTGGATATTTCTCTTCCGGTTTTAGCGCCGAGGCCTTCTGATAACCTGACTTTGCCGGTTCATACGATTTATCAGCAAGCAGTTTATCTGCGTCGGCAATTGCTGATGCATACTGGTCATCGAGGGCTTTCTTCCTTGCAATTTCAGCCAGGACTTTGTCAATATCTTCAATCTTTCCTTTTGGATAAGACTCCGCAGGTTTTAAAGCAAGTGCATTCTGATATTCCGTTTTGGCAGGCTCATATGATTTATCAGCTAAAAGTTTATCAGCTTTATCAACAAGTCCTTTATACTGTTCGTCTTTTGATTTCTGTGCCTCCATATCGGCAAGGATCTTGTCAATTTCTGCAATTTTAGTTTTCGGATACTCCTCCGCTGGCTTAAGATCAGATGCTTTGCCATACTCGGTTCTTGCTTCGGGATAGGTCTTTCCTGCCAGAAGTTTATCTGCACTCGCGATGATCCCGTTATACTGGTCATCAAGCGCTTTCTGTTTTGCAAGATCAGCCACGATCTTATCTATCTCTGCGATCTTATCCTTTGGGTACGGTTCATTGGGCTTAATCGCTGATGCAGCAGTATAATCTGTTTTTGCCTGGTCCCAGCTCTTTGCTCCAAAAGATCTGTCAGCTTTGGTTATCGCTGCTGTATACTGGTCGTCGAGTGCTTTTTGTTTTGCAAGGTCAGCCAGAGCCACGTCGATCTCGGCAATACGGTCCTGTGGGTACTTTTCTTCAGGTTTTAATTTCGATGCCGACTGGTACTGAACCTTAGCAGGCTCATATGATTTGTCTGCCAGCAGTTTATCTGCATTCGCAATAAAAGACGCATATTGATCATCAAGGGCTTTCTTTTTTGCAATTTCCGCCAGAACAGCATTGATCTCAATAATTTTTTCCTTTGGGTAAGCTTCTGTCGTTTTGAGGGCAGCAGCATTCTGATATTCTGTCTTTGCCTGCTCGTAAGATTTATCTGCAAGCAGTTTGTCTGCTTTTTCAATCAGTCCGCTATATTGTTCATCTAACGATTTTTGTGCTTCTAAGGCTGCCAGGATCTTGTCTATCTCCGCAATCTTTGTCTTAGGATAATTTTCCGATGGCTTCAGATCGCTTGCTTTGCCATATTCAACCCGGGCGTCAGCATATGTTTTAGCTTCTAACAATTTATCTGCACCGGCGATGACCGTGGCATACTGATCATCAATGACTTTCTGTTTTGCCAGGTCAGCAAGGATCTTGTCAATTTCTGAAATCTTGTCCTTTGGATAGGTCTCATTGGGTTTAAGTGAGGATGCAGCGGAATAATCCATTTTTGCCTGGTCCCATGTCTTTAAGGCAAACGATTTGTCTGCCTTGGAAATCGCTGCAGTATATTGATCATCGAGTGCTTTTTGTTTTACCCGGTCTGACAGTGCAAGATCGATCTCGGCAATGCGGTCTTTAGGGTATTTCTCTT
>CAZUYY010000073.1:3871-9372 GCA_964624935.1 uncultured Prolixibacteraceae bacterium | reverse complement strand
CGGGAATTTATATTTTAAACGTATTTTTCTCCTTTTTCGAGTCTTACGTCATTTACAAATTGTCTGATCTGTTGTTCGTCTGATTTTTTGCAGATCAGGAGTACATTTTCCGATTCTACTACGATATAATCTGTGAGACCTTCGAGTACGACCAGTTTTTCCTGCGGCATATTCACTATGCAGCCGGAGGAATCGAAGAGCATCACATTTTTACCGACGACTGCATTTCCATTTTTGTCTTTTGGGCGGTTTTCATAGAGGGAGCCCCAGGTGCCGAGGTCGGACCAGCCAAAGTCAACGGCAAGGACATAGACATCGCCGGCTTTTTCCATGATCCCGTAGTCAATAGAAATAGCTTTACATATCCCGTAGGTTTCATTGATGAATGTCTGTTCGTCCTGAGTTCCGTATTGTCCGATCCCTTTGCGGAAGAGGATATTAATCTCGGGAAGGAACTCAGAAAAAGCTTTCATGATGCTTTTGAGGGACCATACGAAGATTCCTGCATTCCAGAGAAAGTCGCCGCAACTAATGAATGTCTTTGCCAGTTCGATATCCGGTTTTTCGGTAAAGGTTTTTACTTTTTTCAGGTGGGGTTCTTTTTCATAGACGGTACCTTCTTCAAATTGGATATAGCCGTAGCCTGTATCGGGGCGGCTGGGGCGGATGCCGAGGGTAAGGAGCCAGTCATGCCTGCCGGCCACCTTCAATGCGGAGAGAATGTTGTCGAGGAAAACATCTTCTTTCAGGATGATGTGATCGGAGGGCGCGACGACGATGCAGGCTTCGGGATCGCGTGCGAGGATGCGGTAGTTGGCGTAGGCGATGCAGGGGGCGGTATTCCGCCGGGCAGGCTCACAGAGTATCTGTTCGTCGGATATGCCGGGTATCTGATCTTTCACCAGTGATTTATAGGCCTCGTTGGTGACGATATAGATGTTATCACTTTCCATGATCTTTGTAAACCGCCGGTAGGTTTGCCGGATCAATGTTTCACCCGTACCGAGGATGTCTATAAATTGTTTCGGGTGGCTGGTACGGCTCATGGGCCAGAATCTTGCGCCGACGCCACCGGCCATGATCACGCAAAAGTGATGGGATGATTTTTTCATTTATTGAGGTTTAAAACCGGGTGTAAATTTACAACATATTACAGAGAATCAAATACGGGGCGATTAATCGTGACAGCCCCACCCATGGCAGCCCCTCCCCTGGCCCCAAGGTTAAGTGTCAAGTGCCAAGTGCCAATTAAAAACCCCACCCCTGCCCCCTCCCCCAAGAGGGAGGGGGGGAGAAATGTAAAGTGCAAAAAGCATCACAAAAATTATATTAGCGGTGTGTTATTGTGCCGAAAGGGGGAAGACTTTTGCGAGGGGGCTGAAGAGGTAGGTTCTGCCGTTGTTGAGGCAGATGCAGCGGTAGCGTTTGCGGAGTTTTTCCTGTTTTTTGAATTTTCTGCCTGCGGGGAGGGAGAAGATTGTGTCCATTGGGAGAGATTCGAGGAATACGGTATTGTCGGGGGAATCGTATTTTTTCAGGGCAAGAACGAGGTGTTTATTTGACCGGGAAGAAGAGGCGGGATTTTCAAAATGGGTGACGAGGTGATGAAGGACTTCTGCAGGAAAAACTGATCCTGTCATCAATGGTTCCATAAGGCGGCGGTAGTGGGATTTCCATTCTTTGCCGTGGGGACGGGAGCGGTGTTTTCTGCGTTGAAATTCAAAAGAGCTATTGCGGGCAGCAGTTTCGAACCAGACTTCGTGGTGAGCCATTTCGTGGACGAGGGTTATCAAAAAGTCGAATTGGTTGAGGTTCCTGTTGACTGAAATCCGGGCGGGGAAGTTATTGAGCGGCGCTCTGTAGTCGCCGAATTTTGATGAGCGGGCTTTGGAAGCTCTCAGGTGGACAGGGTTTGCCCTGAACCAATTGAGGATATAGTCAATTGAATTTTCGGGGATAAATTTTTGGAGATCAGCGATAGTTAAATGGTTATGCAATAAAGGCGAAAATTGGATTTTGCTGGATTTTGTCACCAGGAAGGGCAGTTGCATGATTTAGGTTTTGTATTGTGGTAATTCTGATGGGAGGTGGTGGCACAGGACCAAGCCATTGCGACGAAAATCATCGTCAGTAAAATAAGTACCAATCGTTTGAATTTCATGTTGCAAATATAGTTTATCCTGATAAAAACGGTATGGTCAGTTGTTTTTCCAACAACCAAAAGAAGAGATTTTTTTTAATTCCGAACGTCTGATAATGCAGGATTGTTGTAATTTTAGCGAAAATATTTCCCGTGAACATTAAAATAATTTCCACGACCGGTGATTATGTGATGCTGATGCGAAGGGTGTTTACAACGCCACAGAAAGGGATCATATTCTGGCAGCGGTTGCTGGACGAGATCCAGGGGCTGGGCATTGAATCCATCGGCATTGTTGCATTCATTTCGGCATTCATGGGTGCTGTTGTCGCCATTCAGACCGCGTACAATATAGACAATCCTTTTATCCCACTTACCATGGTAGGGTGGACGACGCGGCAGTCGATCATACTTGAATTCTCTCCAACGATCATCAGCCTGATCCTTGCGGGGAAGGTAGGATCGAGGATCGCCTCCGAGATAGGCACGATGAGGGTGACGGAGCAAATCGATGCGCTGGAGATCATGGGGGTGAACTCTGCCAATTATCTTATCTTCCCTAAAGTTATCGCTTCGTTGCTTATCAATCCTGTGCTTATCATCCTCAGCATGTGGATGGGAATCCTGGGGGGATGGCTGGCGATGGCTGCAACAGGGTTATCCACGACGACGGATTATGTAACCGGGATACGCATAGATTTCCAGGCTTATATTGTTTTTTATGCCATCGTGAAGACTCTCTTTTTTGCTTTTATTATTTCGACAATCTCCGGATTTTTCGGATATAAGACCAGCGGCGGGGCGCTGGAAGTAGGACAAGCGAGTACCAAGGCGGTGGTATTCAGCAGCATCCTGATCATTGTTTTCAACCTCATACTGACGCAACTTCTCTTAACATGATCGAAGCAAAGGGAGTAAATAAATATTTCGGCGAGCATCATGTTCTGAAGAACATCTCCTGCAGTTTTGAAAAGGGCAAGACGAACCTTATCATCGGACAGAGCGGATCGGGCAAGACCGTGCTGATGAAATGCCTTGTCGGCTTGTATGAGGTCGATACGGGGATGGTGATCTATGATGACCGGAACTTTTCAGAGATGAATTTTGAGCAGCGCAAGAATCTCAGGCAGGAGATCGGGATGCTTTTCCAGGGGAGCGCTTTGTTCGATTATATGACGGTAGAAGAGAACGTAATGTTCCCTTTGAACATGTTCACCAAGCAGACAAAACAAGAGAAGCTGAACCGTGCAAACTTTGTTCTTGAAAGGGTGAACCTTGAGAAGGTAAACAAGCTTATGCCCTCTGAACTCAGCGGAGGCATGCGAAAGAGAGTGGCCATTGCAAGAGCCATTTCGATGAACCCAAAATATCTTTTCTGTGATGAGCCAAATTCCGGTCTCGATCCACAAACCTCGGGGGTGATCGACCAGTTGATCAAGGAGATCACTGTTGAATATGCGATCACGACAATTGTCAATACCCATGATATGAACTCGGTGCTAAGCATAGGTGACAACGTCGCTTTTATTTATGACGGGGAGCTTTGGTGGAGAGGGAATAAAGAAACAATCCTTCACACGAGCAACAAAGAGCTCAATGACTTTGTTTTCGGTACAGAATTGACTTCACGATTGAAGCAGTGAGCTATGAATTACCTCGACATTATCATTCTGTGCATTCTCGGAATTCTGATGATAAACGGGATCAGGAAAGGATTCATTCTCAGTCTGGCGACGCTTATTGCATTGGTGCTCGGTATCTGGGCTGCTCTTCATTTTTCAGGTTTTATGAGTGATTTCCTTATCAAAACGTTTCATCCCACGGGCACCTGGTTGACTATTCTTTCCTATGCGCTGACTTTTTTAGTGGTTGTTCTTGTGGTGATCCTAATCGCTAGGTTACTTGAGAAAGTGGTGAAGACAGTCGGGTTAGGATTGACAAACCGGATCATCGGAGGTTTATTTGGATTGTTGAAAGGGATCGTGGGGGTGAGTTTTCTGTTGTTTATCCTGGTGCATTTTGATCCAAATGAAAACCTTATCACAAAAAAGACAAAGGAGACCTCACGCTGTTATCCTTATATTGAGCGGGTTTTTCCTATCTATTCCAGGGTTTTATTTAAATGAGGTGGCTGATTTGAATAGCATCTTTTACCGCAAAGTCGCCAAGACGCTAAGTTCCACAGTTGATTGACAAATATCAATGATTAATTGATTTATATCATCCATTTGTTAACAAATCTCAACAAACAAATATATATATCTCAATATATTAATGGGTGGTCACTATTATCTTTACACTATATTTGTTTCCGGAATTATTCGCATTTCCAGAGCTAAGAAATCATTAACCAAAAACGACAAGATATGAAGAAGTTTACCAAACTTTTCCTGGTCGCCAGCTTATTTATAGCTGTTGCAGGATTTATTCTTTCCAGTTGCACAAAGGAAGGACCGCAGGGCCCGGCCGGAACCAATGGTACCAATGGAACCAATGCGGCTGCAACGTGCCAGGAGTGTCATAATTTCTCTGACACCATTACTGCCAAAATTTTCCAGTACAATGCGTCCAAGCATGCGACGGGCAGTACTATTATTGAGTCTGCATCTCTCACCCCTACTTGTTCTCCCTGTCATACCAGCCAGGGTTTTGGACAAACTGTTGCTTCCGGGATGTTCAATGCTAATTCTACTATTACCGATGCTGCGCCGATCAACTGCCGTACCTGTCACCAGATACATAAAACTTACACCTCTGCCGACTGGTCATTAGCAACGACTGCCCAGTATCGCTGGCGTTTTGATTCGACGCAAATGCAGCATTTTACTGCCAATCATGGTACTGCAAATCTTTGCGGCAGGTGTCACCAGGCACGTCCGGCAAGTCCTGCTTTGACTAATCCAACTTCCAATACTGATTCAATCAGTATCACAAGCAGCCGTTGGGGGCCGCACCACGGGCCACAATCGAATATACTTGCTGCTATAGGTGCATATCCCGATGCAATTTTTGGAGCTTATGGAACTTCACCGCATAAAGATACAATAAGTTGCATGGGTTGTCATGGCGCCGACGCAATAGGAAACTATGTCGGCGGTCACACTTTATACATGAGCAGTACTACAACCGGAGATAACATTACGGTATGCAAGACCTGTCATCCCAGTTTAACATCTTTCGATTTTAACAGCGCACAGACAACCATCACCATTCTCTATAACCAGTTAAAGGTAAAACTTGCTACTATCGGAATGTTGGATAGTGTCAATATGGTAATCAAAACCGGGAAATATGCCCAGTCTGATCTGGCCGCATACTGGAATTTTATGCTTGTTTACGCTGACGGCAGTATGGGTGTACA
>CAZUYY010000073.1:0-3861 GCA_964624935.1 uncultured Prolixibacteraceae bacterium | reverse complement strand
AATTTTCAATATACTCACGATATACTTCAAGCAGGAGTTAATCATTTTGGCTCAAAGAATTATTAATCTTTTTCAGAATGTGTGTAAAGGCTTCAGAATTTTTCTGAAGCCTTTTTTCTATATTTAGTACAAATACTTTATCTTTACTATCGAAATTTTTATTGTCAACTATAAAACGATCCATCATGCAAAAGAAAATCTTCGGAGGTTTGTGTGTATTCCTTATCGGAATACTGATATTTGCCTCCTGTGCTAAAGACACCGTCGTTTATCCTCAAAGCAATATCAGTTCAACTCTGAAAATCAGTTTTAAGGATACCATTCAGCCTATTTTCACAGCCAGTTGTGCGATTTCATCCTGTCATTCCGGAACGGTAGCTCCAAATTTAGTATCCGGACAAGCTTACAGCAGCCTCACTTCAGGGCACTATATCAATACGGGATCCCCGAATCAGAGTGAAATTTATCTCGTAATGGCGCCTGGCGGGCTTATGGCAGGCCATTGTTCGACTGACCAGGCTAATCTTGTTCTGGCGTGGATCAAGCAGGGAGCGTTGAATAATTAATCCGGGAACCATATTTAATAAAGTTAATCAACATGCAAAAACCTATACCTGATTCTATGAAAAAATTTCTTATTGGCCTGATTGTTTTTTTCACAGGCACCGGCATTGTTTTTTCCCAGGATTCCATTCCTGTACAAACTAAAAAACCATTGGCAAAAGCTACTTTTGAAAGCGGTTATTTCATCGATGATCAAACTGTAGCATTACCTCCAGCGCATACGCTGCAAATGGTTATCCAGCATCGATTCGGAACAATACAAAACGGGTGGACTGACCTAGCCGGTATCTGGGGTACTTCCAATATCCGTTTTGGTCTTGACTTTACCATTAATAAAAATGTTCTGATCGGAGTAGGAACGACCAAGAACAAACGAATCCAGGATATTCAATTAAAGTATACTTTTCTTCGTCAGCGAAAAGGAGGATTCCCTCTTACTTTGTCCGTTTATGGCAACATGGGGATTGACTGTTTGAATAAATCCGTATTTGGAAACGATTTTAAGGCAATAGACCGTTTTTCCTATTTTTATGAGCTTATGATTGCGAGAAGATTCTGCAGCAGATTTTCAGCACAAGTAGGAGTGGCGTGGGTTCATTACAATATTGTAGATACCACTGTTACCCCGAGAGACTGGCATGTAAACACGATGTATAACGATAACCTTCAGATTTCAGGGATAGGCAGGTTAAAGGTAAGTCCCCAGATGTCGATCATTGCAACTTATTCACAATCTGTGTTTACTTATGTAAACAGAAGACCCTGGCCGAATGCCGGATTGGGAATTGAAGTTTCCACGAGTACCCATGCATTCCAGGTCTTCTTTGCTGCTGCACAAGGTATTGTTCCGCAGGAAGTATCATTTTACAACGAAAATAACCCTTATAATGGTGTGATCCTGATCGGATTCAACATCACCCGATTGTGGACCTTTTAATTAATGTAAATTGTTTAACCTTAACACATTAAACCAATGAAAAAAACAATGAAAGCGATTACCCTACTGGTGACGATGATCATTGCAGTAGTATTTGTGGTTGGGAATACGGTCAATGCTCAGCAGGCAAAAGCAAAACCATGGCCTGTTCCCGATAAAAACAAGACCCTGAAGGCACCTGTTAACCTGAAAGATGCCTCTGTGATTGCCAATGGAAAAGACCTCTGGGCCAAGAATTGCAAATCCTGCCATGGAGCCAAAGGATTAGGCGATGGTCCTAAAAGTGTTTCATTAAAAACTTTTCCCGGTGATTTCACGAATGCAGCTTTTCAGGGTATGACTGATGGGGAAATATTCTTTAAAACTTCTACAGGGCGGGATGAAATGCCAGCCTATGATAAAAAACTTCCCGACGCAAATGACCGTTGGGGACTTGTGGCTTATATGCGCACATTCAAGAAATAACCGAATTTTATAGTATGGTTAAAAAGTTCATATGCCGGTCATACTGGAGTATTTTGATCCTAATGACCGGCATTGGTATTATTTTTTCTTTTGGTTACTCAGGTAATTCAAGAGCAGCCAGTATCGATACTTCCGCTTCACAGGATAAAACTCCTGTCCAGAACAATCTGTATTCTACTCATAAGAATGCCACCGAGAATGAAAAGTGTTTTAGGTGTCATGGGCAGTCAAAATATTCCTACGATAACATTGAATCAAAGAAGAAGGTTCCACAAAAAATGTACGCTGAACTCATTATAGACAGATCCGTTTTTTATGAATCGAATCATCGTGAGTTCAAATGTATTGATTGCCATTCAGAAGATTACATTACTTTCCCCCATCCGGGGAACCTGCGCATGGAATCAAAACCGAATTGTCTCGATTGCCATGGGGGTGATGAAAAATATGCCAAATTCCATTTTGAAAATATTGAAAAGGAATTCCAGAAGAGCGTACATTCTGAGAAACACGGTGATGATTTCACTTGCTGGATGTGTCACAACCCACATACTTATAAAATAAATGCCCGGACGAACGTCAACATCAAACAGACCATAGCCTATGATAATGCAATCTGTCTGAATTGCCACGGAAACCTAACCAATTACCAGTTATTAACTGATAAGGCGAACCCTAATCTGCTTCAAAAACATGATTGGCTTCCAAATCAAAAGTTACATTTTCTCTCCGTCCGTTGTATCGAATGCCATACTAAAAAGATCAATGACAGTACATTGGTTGCACATAAGATCCTTCCTAAAGAGGAGGCAGTGAGAAATTGTGATCAATGTCATTCTTCCAATTCCGAATTACTCGCAGCTCTTTACAAATATAAGATCAAAGAGGTTCGCAGCGCAAAAGGATTTTTTAAAGGAGTGATCAGTCATGACTCCTATGTTATCGGGGCAAACAGGAACTATTATCTGAATTTTATCAGCGTAATATTGTTTTCAATTGTAATTCTTATAATCATCATTCATGCCATTAAAAGAATTTTCTAATGGAGTAATTTGATCAGATCCATGACAGAAGAAAGACTTTATTTATACCCGGTTTGGATACGGCTGTGGCATCTTTTCAATGCCATTTTGTGTTTGACTTTGATTATAACCGGCATCAGCATGCAGTTTTCCAATCCGAAAGTTCCTATGATCCGTTTTGATATAGCTGTATCTATTCATAATATTGCAGGTATTATTTTATTTCTGAATTATCTGATCTTCTTTATCGGAAACCGGATCACGCCTAACGGCAGATATTACAGACCTGTTATTTCCGGATACTTCAGAAGACTAATGACGCAATTTAAGTATTATACTTCGGGATTATTTAAAGGTACGACCGCCCCTTTTCCTGTGACCCGTGAAAGAAAATTCAATCCCCTGCAGCAAGCCTCATATATCGGAACAATGTACCTTCTTTTACCTATAGTTTTTATAACCGGATTACTAATGTTATATCCGGATTACATACCAACCCGCATCTTTTGGTCGAGTGGTCTTCATTTTACTGATCTTATTCATATTACTGCTGCATTTTTGATTTCCATTTTCATGTGTATTCATATTTATTTCTGTACTATTGGTACAACGCCTTTAAGTAATTTTAAAAGTATGATAGATGGATATCATGAGGGGCATTAAGGTAAATAGTGTTTTCTTAAATCCTTTTTAAAATGAAAATGCCAAAATCAATTTCTAACTGGATCAGCATAATAGGAGCTATCCTTGCGATAAACAGTTTCATACTTATTATCATCCTTTTTATTGAGTCGCTTTTCACCAGTCATGAAAATCCGTACAACGGGATGTTTACCTATCTTATCCTTCCCGGGGTATTGATAATAGGGTTGA
>CAZUYY010000072.1:0-9451 GCA_964624935.1 uncultured Prolixibacteraceae bacterium | reverse complement strand
CAAGAATGAACCGACGGATCCCGGAAGAGAATTTTTCAAATGCAAGTGTTCGTTCCTTCAATTGTGGAGCTAAGTCACGGTATCGTGAGATAGGACCTGCTATAAGTTGCGGGAAAAGACTTATATACAGGGCAAGACATATTATATTACGCTGAACCGGGGTTTTCCGTCTGAAAATCGTGACCTGGTAACTGATACCTTTAAATGTGAAGAATGAAATACCAATTGGGAGAAAAATTTTCTTTATAAGGATTGGTGGAACGCCAAAGAGGTCAATAAGCAAATTGATGTTCTCAATAAAAAAGTGGGTATACTTAAATATTACAAGCAATAATAGGTTCAGGATTATCCCCAGGACAAGGAATGTTTTTCTACGTTTTTTAGTTTCACCGGAACCAATAAGAAGTCCGGAAAAATAATTTATAAGGATAGAGATAATAAGTATTGAAAGATAAGATGGTCCTCCCCAGGCATAAAAAACCAGGCTTGCCAGCAGTAATACTACTGATTGTATTTTTTCTTTCGAAAGGTAGTAAAAGAAAAGAGTAACTGGCAGGAATAGGTAGAGAAAGAGTAATGAACTGAAAAGCATAAACTACTTGCGTTTTATTCAGAGTATGATCGTCCTCATGCAGGAAAACGCCTGTACGTTAAAAATCATCCGTATTGACTTTTTTCCGCTTCTTTGGACCCTGGTATTTATCACAATCAAATTCTACATTCAGCGGTTCTGATGGTAAATCGAAATCCCGCTGGGAGATTTTCAGGTTCGGATCTGCATAAACTTTTTTCATGTAATAGGCCCAGATCGGCAAGGCCGTATTCGCTCCCTGACCCAGCTCGAGTGTTCTGAAATGCGCTGACCGGTCATCGCAACCTGTCCAGATACCAGTGACCAGATCGGGTGTAATACCCATAAACCAGCCATCAGATTGATTCTGGGAAGTACCGGTTTTTCCTGCGATGGGATTGGTGAACCCGTACTTGGTTACCAGGCGGGTACCAGTGCCGCTTTCCACAACGCCTTTCATCAGCATGATCATCAGGTAAGCTGTTTTTTCGCTGATGGCCTCCTGCTGTTTTGGGACAAAAGTCTCAAGCACATTTCCGTTTTTATCCTCGATCCGTGTCACGAAAATAGGCTCAACATAAACTCCTTTATTGGCAAAGGTCCCCATGGCACCTGTCATCTCGTAGAGGGTCAGGTCGGCCGAACCCAGGGCAATGGAATAAACTGCCGGTATATCACTGGTTACACCCATTTTTCGTGCGATCTTGATCACATCCTGGGGAGAATATTTTTTCATCAGTTGCCCGGAAATCCAATTGTTTGAATAAGCAAGTGCCCATTTCAGCGTGACATCTTCGCCGAGCCTTTCTTTGCTATCGTTTCTCGGTGCCCAGATATCCCCGTTGTAAAGCTCAATTACCGGTTGAACGTTTGGATACAAGGTACAAGGCTGATCACCTTCCTGCATGGCCAGGGTGTAAAGGAAAGGCTTGAACGTGGATCCCACCTGCCGTTTTGCGAATTTTACATGATCATACTGAAAATACCGGTAATCTATGCCGCCAACGTAGGCTTTCACAAATCCGGTATGCGGATCAAATGACATTACGCCCGATTGCAACAGAAATTTGTAATAACGGATGGAATCCATAGGTTTTAAAACAGTATCAATATCGCCCTTCCAGGAAAAAACAGTCATCTTTACAGGTGTATTGAAGTTCCTCAGTATCTCTGCCTCAGGTACATTTCTTGATTTCAGATGAAAGTAGCGGTCCGAGCGGCGCATGGCTTGCATCATAAGGCTTTGGATCTCTTTGGTTTTATCCTTATCAAAAACGAATGGAGCGTCCCTTATCCCTTTCCAATGATGGAAAAATGAAGGCTGAAGCTCTTTCCCAAGGTACTCTCTCACTGCCTCCTCTGCATATTGCTGCATCCGTGAGTCGATGGTAGTATAGATCTTTAATCCATCCCTGTAAAGGTTGTAGGGAGTCCCGTCATCTTTCTGATGATTGGCGCACCAATCGCTTAAAACCCCGCGAAGATATTCCCTGAAGTAAGTAGCCAGACCGGCAGTATGATCCTGGATCTGGTAGTGTGTCATATCCATTGGCAGTGCCTTCAGTGAATCGAACTGTCGTTCAGTCAGGTAATCATATTTTTTCATCTGTCCCAGGACCGTATTTCTCCTTTCGAGGGCTCTCTCGGTATTCCGCACAGGGCTGAACCATGAAGGAGCTTTGAGTATTCCGATAAGAACTGCGGCTTCCTCGGCTTTAAGATCTTTAGGTTCTTTATTAAAATAGGTTTTGGCTGCCGATTCTATCCCAAAAGCCTGACTGCCGAAATCAACAGTATTCAGGTACATGGCAAGGATCTCATCTTTTGAATAATCGCGCTCCAGTTTAATAGCCGTACCCCATTCTTTAAACTTTATAATAATTGTTTCGAAAAAATTCAGGTCTTTCTTCCGTGGAAAGAGATTCTTTGCGAGCTGCTGTGAGATAGTGCTTCCTCCACCTCTGTTTGTGCCGGTTACCATACCGAACAAAACACGAAAGATGGCTTTGATGTCAACCCCCGAATGTTCTTTGAACCTCGAATCTTCGGTTGCGATAAGGGCATTGATCACATTTGGAGAAAGTTCCCTGTAATGAATGTTTGACCGATTCTCAATATAGTATTTACCCAACGTTTCATGGTCGGACGAATAAATCTCGGTGGCGAGATTGCTTTTAGGATTTTCAAGTTCTTCGAAGCTTGGCATTTTTCCGAAGATCCCTAGTGAAATGGACAAGAAAAGAAGGATAATGAAAAGAATTATACTTATACCGGTGATCCAGAACCCCCTGATGAACTTTTTTTGAGTTTTAGGTGAAACCGATTTTTTTTTACCTGGCATCTTCTGTTATCTGGCTTGTTTTTCTATCCGGATCCCCACATCCCTGATCCCTTTCAATTCTTTGACACGCATGGCCTGCTCCAGATCAAAACGATAAACACCTTTTCGCGGGAAAGCCATCGCTCTCTGAAAGAGAAACCTGTTGAATTTCAGACTTCCCAGCCCAGACCCGCGCCATTTTCCATCCGGATCAGCCAGTTGACATTCAACAGTGTCAGTTGCAGTTTTGTTTCCGGGGAGAAATGTATGAATGAAGAGATAAAGATTGCTGTAAGGATAAACGCCATCGTTCCTGACATTGAGGAAAATATTGTAACGTGCCAGGGTATCGTCAATGTTCACGTTGAATGACTCATAATTGGTATTCAGCCAAACGCCGTTTTCTATGCTTTTATTTTCTTCATAGAACCTTTTGGAATCGCAGGCGCTCAGGTATAAAACCAGGAATGTCAGGGTAAGGAAGAAGATGTTCCGGTTCAGGAGCATATTTATGGATTTAAGGAGAGGGGTTTACAAGTCGTCGAAACGGTTCAGATCATCCTGACCTACGACATTTTCGAAATCAGCTTTCGGCTCAGAAATGCGGGCAAAATCTTCCAGCTTTTCAGGGATATTCCCTGCTTCGTTATCCCCGATGACCTCAATTACCTTCTCAACAGGGATAGCCATGAAATTAGATGGATCGTCCACATAGGAATACCACATAAGTTTCCTGAAAATATCCGTCTTCTGGTGAATGGCATCTCCTTTACGGGTTTTTAAGATCACCTCCACATCAGGGAAACCCTTCAGGGCATCCAGATATGTCTCATATTCGTAATTCAGACAGCATTTCAATTTTCCGCATTGACCTGCCAGTTTCTGTGGGTTCATGGACAATTGCTGCACCCGTGCCGAGTTAGTGGTCACTGAATGGAAATCATTCATCCAGGTGGCACAACAGAGCTCTCTCCCGCACGAACCGATGCCACCCAATCGACTGGCTTCCTGGCGTGCACCAATCTGCCGCATCTCAATCCTTACCTTGAATTCATCAGCAAGGATCTTAATCAATTCACGAAAATCGACACGGTCATCTGCAGTATAATAAAAGACAGCTTTGGTGTTGTCGCCCTGGTATTCAACATCATTAATCTTCATCTGCAGGTTCAGGCCAATAGCAATTTCACGGGCCTTATACATAGTAGATGTTTCTGTTTCAACTGCTGCGACCCATTTTTCAATATCGGTAAGCCTGGCTTTCCGGTAAACCTTCTTTAAATCCGTTGACTGGGGATCCAGCTTTTTTTTATGCAACTGGAACCGGACGATCTCCCCAACCAAACTGATTATGCCTATATCATGTCCTGGCGATGCTTCCACGGCAACAATATCGCCTACATCGACAGACATATCGGAAGGAAGACGAAAAAAATCTTTCCGGTTATTTTTAAACTGGACTTCGACAATATCGATCCCTTTAAATCCATCAGGCAAAGGAATGTCATTCAGCCAATCGTGGGTGTCGAATTTACTGCAATTGTGCTGAAACACTTTATCATTTTTATGATAAAGCTTTGGAATCCCGCAGCAGCCACGGGTGGAAAAAGGGTTTTCTACCGGGTTAAGGGGAGAACTATCTTTGGGTTGAGAATCCATAATACAAAAGTACAAAAAAATGAAATGGGGTTCTTGGTTTACTTTTTCCTGACTTCCTGGAACATCTGGGCAGCTTTCAGCGAAACATCAAGGAAAAGTGTTTGAGGATGGGCATTCCGTTCAATGTGATACAAAGCGGTGTTGAACAATTCGGAAAACCTCGCGTAATTGGAGGGATTGATAAATAAAGAGATTTTTCTTAAAAATTTCAGTTCTTCTCCTGCTGCCGCCACCTGTTCTTCGTCCCCGAAAGCAAATATTGAGCAAAACCCGATAACTTTCAGTGCATATAAAAGAAAATCCTTTTGGTTTTCCCTGCCGATCCTGGCAATCTCTCCGGAGAAACCTACCATCTCGACAATTTTGTTATCGTAACAGAGGAGCATCCACTTCCTGAAATTAGTAAAATTAAACTGGTCTTCTTCAATATGTTGTATGCGGTGCAAAGCTTGTTTTATGTTCCCGTAGGATTGCCTTGCAATGATTCCGGCCTCCCGTTCTCCGATTCCATGTTTTTCAACCAGATATGTTTTAAGATCATTAGTCCCAATTTTTGGGATTTTGACTAACAATGTCCGCGAACGTATAGTACTGATAACCTGATCGGGATCTTCCGTGATCAGAATGAACAATGTTTTTTCGGGAGGTTCTTCCAGGATCTTAAGTATTTTCGGCGCTGCTGCATAATAGAGTTTTTCAACCATCCAGAGGATCATAACCTTGTATTCCGATTCATAGGTTTTATAGCTTAATGTATGTATAACCTCATTGCAGTCGTCTGCATTGATAATACCTTGCTTATTCTCCATCCCGATGAATTCATACCATTCATGCAAATTCACATGATATTCATTCCTTGTGAGGAAGGCTCGCCAATCTTCGAGAAAGTCATTGCTTTTCGGTTTCTTTGTTACTTTTTTTGTAGTCGAAATGGGAAATATAAAATGAAGATCCGGATGAACCAGCTTCTGGTATTTAATGCAAGATGAACAGGTTCCGCATGAATCAGGATTGTCTCCAGTAGTTCGGTTTTGACAGTTAATGAATTGGGCATAGGCAATGGCTAAAGCCAGCTTTTCATTTCCTTCCGGGCCAAAGAACAACTGGGCATGGCTCACACGATGATCCAGTACCGTCTTAATCAGCTTCTTTTTAATCTCTTCCTGCCCGATGATTTCGCGGAAACGCATAATATACGACTTTTAGCCAGCAGCAAATTTATAGGTTTTATTTCTAAAAACAGCCCGGACAAAACAAGAGAAATCGAAAATTCTCAGATCAAATTTGACAAAATCATTTTTCCATATTAAATTTGTTTTTAAGATATCAATACCTCATGGAAAAATTTTACACTTATTAAAAGCTAAGCACATGAAAAAAAATGTTATTCTTTTATTGGTCGCCGTCATTTTTATCAGCCTTGCCTATGGTAAGAAGGTTGATGTGAACACAGCGCAGACCATTGCACGACAGTTTATGGTTAACAAAGCTGTTCCTGGGAAATTGAGGGATATCCGGAGTATCAGTCTTATCTATACTTCAGTCCCGGCAAATCTCACCAAAGTGCCTTCCGGTGAATCGTTAGTGTATTACTACGTATTCAACATTAATTCAACCCAGGGATTTGTCATTGTCTCCGGGGATGATGTTGTGGAGCCAATACTCGGTTATTCCAACCAGAAATCTTTTGACCCTGACCATATCCCAGCCCATGTGGCTGCATGGTTAAAAGGATATGATGACCAGATCCAATTTGCCATTGACCACAAGATGAATCCTACATCAAAGATAGCAGCAGAATGGGAAAATTATAAAAACGCCAACAATCAGAACCCGGTTTATAAGAGCAGTAAAAGTGTAAGTCCGCTGGTTCAAACTACCTGGAACCAGAATCCTTATTATAACGACATGTGCCCTTATGATAACAATGCCGGCGAGCTTACAGTGACAGGCTGCGTTGCGACGGCAATGGCACAGGTTCTTAAGTACTGGAACTCTCCGACCACCGGTGAAGGATTTAATTCCTATAACGACCCTAAATATGGAACACAGTCGGCTGATTTCGGCAGTACCACCTATGACTGGGCCAATATGCCATTGGTACTCAACAGTCCTAACACTCCTATCGCAACCCTGATGTACCATTGCGGAGTCAGTGTAAATATGACCTATGGTACCGCTGAAGCAGGAGGAAGCGATGCTTATGTAGTATCTTCACAAAGCCCGATAACAAATTGTGCGGAATATGCACTAAAGACCTATTTCGGGTACCCGACAACACTCAATGGACAAGTCAGGGCGAATTTTGATGATGCTACCTGGGAAAATATGATGACGACTGATCTCAATGCAAGCCGGCCAATCATTTATGCAGGATTTGGCAGTGGAGGAGGGCATTGTTTTGTATGCGACGGTTACGACGATAATGGTTTATTCCATTTTAACTGGGGATGGCAGGGACAATATGACGGTTATTTTAACATTGATGCATTGAATCCTGAGGGGGTGGGTACCGGTGGAGGTACAGGAGGCTTCAACAGCGGCCAGCAGGCAATTTTCGATATCCAGGGCAGTAATGGTGGCGGTGGTGGCGGTGGCGGAAACCAGGATTATGGATTGGATCTTTATTCCACGCTGAATATTTCTGCATCGCCAGTCGGCTATGGTGATGCATTCTCTGTAAGCACTAATATCGCTAATTTTGGCCCGGGGACATTCCAGGGGACAGTTTGTGCAGCTATTTTTGATACCAGCTATGCCTTCATTGATTTTGTTGATAGCATTCCCAATGTGACTTTTGATTCCGGATATTATTATTCGACGACTTTCAACTATCCGGGAAAGTTCACTCTTCTTCCAGGTACTTATTATATTGCCACATATTACAAAGCTACGGGCGGGAATTGGAAGCTGGTCGGAAATTACCAGACCTATTACAATTTTCTTCAGGTTCAGGTTGTCAATACAAATCCCATAGAAATGTATGCCGGAATGACTGTTACACCGGGAACAATATTGACAACAGGCCAGCAGGTTTCTGTTCACCTCGATGTGGACAATGAAGGCACCTCAGACTTCAGTGGGACTTTTGATGTTTCGCTTTATAATCTCGATGGTTCGTTTGCAGTGACCATCCAGCAATTGACCGGAATGAACCTCCAGGTCGGCTACCATTATACAAATGGATTGACGTTCACTAATACGGATCTGGTTGTCAATCCGGGAACTTATTTAATAGCATTGCAATATACCGAAGATAACGGCAATACCTGGTACCTTGCCGGTTCAATGCATTACGAAAATCCAATCTTTGTACTCGTACAACAGGCAGGCCTTGGCCCGGATCCATACGAACCGGATAATACTCCGGATGAAGCGTATCCGCTTCCTGTGATTTTCAATGGAAATAATGCCACGGTCAATACTCCTGGCGCTAACTGCAATACCGGAACGGATTATGATTATTACAAGATCACACTTCCCCAGGACTCCTCGTACACAATCTCTGCGCGTGTCGATGATGCCAGTCATAATGCTGATTTAGGAGACTACACACTCAATGCAATCTGGACCGATTCCATTGCTGGAAGTCTGAGGTCCCCGGTAAACAGTGGTCCTGCTCCTGCCAGTATCGTGATGGCAAATGGCGGAACAATATTTTTCGAAGTTGTGCCTGAATATACAGGGTTGACAGGAACCTACAACCTTGTATTAAACGTACAGAGAAACGCTCTCGGGATTGCAGAGTCCAACCGGAATTCATTTAATGTTTATCCCAACCCTGCCAATGATTACATTTATATTGCACCTGCAAACCCGCAACAGTGGCCTTCAGCAGTCAGGATAACCACCATTGAAGGGCGCGAAGTGATGAATATTGAACCAGGTCAACAACAGGAAAAATTCATGATACCTGTAGGCACTCTTGCGAATGGGATCTATTTCCTGCAGGCAATCACCGCTGATGGCGTAATCTCAAAACAGATTGTTATAAATAGATAGACCTGAAGATCAAAAGATTTTAATGCAGAAGGTCGAATTACATTCCTCAGGTAGCGTACTAATCATTTGAATTTTAATGAGTAATGAGTAATGAGTAATTAAATAATTAATAATCAGAAAATTGCTCATTACTCATTTTTACAGCATTTTTTTCTTTGTAATCGTTCTATTATGAGGATTCCATTTCATCACATATTGACTGTCACATTAATTTTCCTCTCTTTTATCTGTACATCCCAGAATAAACTGACCAAAGCTCTGGCTAATCCTGCGGGTGTAACAAAGTTGAAAATTGAATATGCCACGATCGAAAAACTTCCTTCTAAGATTGGAACACTCAGGCAATATCATTTTTTGATGTGCTAAACCCCACCCCCTAACCCCCTCCCCAAAGAGGGAGTGGAGTTTTCGGTAAGAAAGTGGTGTTCATTAATCCGCTGAAATGAAAAAAAGTAATATTATTTTATGGATTATTCTTTCCCATCCCTCTTGGGGTAAGGGGTTAAGGGGTGGGGTCAGTCATGCAAACATCTAACCGAAAACCCATTCGCCCTGCTCGCCGGATAAACCGACACGCTCGGATCGGGATCATTCATCCCATGTGACCATGCTTTATATCCACCATAAGAAGTCGAAGACCAGAAAAACGTTGCAAATCCCTGAAAATCCCAACTTTTGTCGATATGTCTTGCTCCGGATAATAGTGCATTAAATCCTGAATATCCTGAGTACTTTAGCGGACTGCCGGCGAAGGCGTTGTTGACGTAATTGGCAAATAATGTATTCCAGTCGTTTTCTGTCGGGATATGCCAGGCTGGAGGACAAAAACCCTGATCTCCGGGTGTATCATCATATTGCATAAGTTCGTCCCATTGGTAAAGTCCTCCCTGATTTGTACA
>CAZUYY010000071.1:0-9452 GCA_964624935.1 uncultured Prolixibacteraceae bacterium | reverse complement strand
AAAAACCCTTATTGACCATTGGAATGCCGATAGATACCGGGAGCTGGTATTTGTAAAATAACCTGGCTTTTCATTTGGGTGACAAAACAACTAAATTCCTCAAGCCTTTTTCTCGCAGATTTACGCTGACAAATATCACAGATTCTCGCAGAAAGGACTTTTACATAAATTCATATTGTACACTTCTCGAAAAGGACAAAAGAATTCAGCGTGAATCAGCGTTTAATCTGCGAAAATCAGCGAGAACGATGTTTGATAATTAGTCAACCTGGGAAGGAGGTACAATTCCTTTCAGCTTCTCAGAGATCAGTATCCCTCCCTGTCCCATATTATCATAGGAATTTTCCTTGATAAATATGACATAGGCCTCTTGTGGAATGTTTGTGATATCGCTTACTAATTGTGTGACTTCTTTAACAAGCTTCTCTTTCTTTTCAAATGAAAGCGCGGGACCATCAATAGTGATTACAGGCATAGTAACTTCTTTTTAAATGATTAAACAATGAAAATTTTCAACATTGGCAATGAATACAACAGATCCTTAGACTACTTTATTATTGTTCTTCCCAATTCCTTACCCTGGATTTTCATTCGCATTTGTAATAATCTTATTTGTTGTGTAATATAATGCGTAGCGTTATCCTTATCTTCATTTGTCGAGGTTATTTCTTTAAGCTTTTTCTCATTTTCGGCGATCATCCGTTCAACTTTTTTTGCTTTGAAATTGTACAAAGCCGGGAAGACGGATTCAGGTAACCGCTCAGATTCGGGTTGAACGTATATTTGATTTTTTTCCCAGTGATGACTTAGTTCGTAAGGTAGAATGATCAGGTCAATGGCCAGGGTAGCGATGATGGGATCGGAATGATGAAGAAAATAGTCCTTATCGGGAGTAACACCATTTTTCTGAAGCTCAGCCATCTCTTCAAAGATCTGCCGGCAAACTGGAGTCTCAAACGCTATCTCATCATGGAGTAAATCCTGAATGATAAGATCGGTAATCTTTACAGGTATGTCTTCCTCCTGATCCTCATTATTTCTTTGTTTCAGATTAATGGATTCAGTGCCGAATTGCAACAACAGCCGGATGAGTTCTTTTTCCTGGGATTCGGGCGAGTCAAAATCAAATTTGAATTGAGGTTCGGCAGGTTCAATTTCTTCCGGTTCAATGTATGGTTGCTGACCTTCTTCCTGCAGTTTTTTAGAGAATTTCCTCCGCAGGATCTTGTTCATTTCATTCACCAGCGTCTGTTCCGGAACAGCCAGAAGCGATGAACATTCCCTTGTGAAAAATGTACGGGTGATCCCATCCGGGATGATCGCAATGGTATTCACGATTTCCTTTACCAGCGCTGCTTTTTTGATCGGATCGCCGGCTGTTTCATTGAGCAGGAGCCGGGTCTTAAAAAGAATGAAATTAACTGCATTCTTTGCAATGAATTCCTCCACTTCAGCGGCACGGTGCTTACGGGCAAAGGAATCCGGGTCATCATTTTCCGGAAAGAGAACGATCCTGACGTTCATTCCCTGTTCAAGGATCATGTCAATGCCTCGCAAGGATGCCTTGATGCCCGCAGGATCGCCGTCATATAAGATTGTTATATTCTGGGTATATCGCTGGATAAGCTTGACCTGATCAGCGGTGAGGGAGGTGCCTGAAGAAGCCACTACATTTTCAATGCCGGCCTGGTGCAATGAGATCACATCGGTGTAACCTTCCACGAGGTAGCAATTGTCTTTAGCAACAATTACATTCCTTGCGAAATATAACCCGTATAGCGATTTACTTTTATTGTAGATATCGGATTCGGGAGAATTCAGATATTTGGCCGTTTGTTTATCTGTCGTGAGAATGCGGCCACCGAAACCGATGATCCTGCCCGAGGCACTGTGGATCGGAAACATTACCCGGCCATGAAAACGATCAATCAACCGATCCTCTTTTTGAATAGATAGCCCTATTCTGACAAGGTATTCTGGCTTATATCCTTCAGAAACGGCATGGGAGGAAAAATCATCCCACCCCGCTCTTGAATAACCCAGTTGAAACTTCCGGATAGTGTCGTCCCGGAAACCGCGTTCCTGCAAGTAAGTTAGTCCGATAGCCTTCCCATCTTCGGTCTCAAAAAGAATGTGTTCAAAATATTTCTGGGCAAATTGGTTGATGAGGAAAAGGGCCTCTCGCTCATTTTGCTCCTGTATCTTCTCAGGTGTCTGAGCTTCTTCAGTAATCTCGATATGATAGCGTTTTGCAAGAAACCGTAGAGCTTCGGGATAGGTAAAATGCTCGTGCTCCATCAGGAAGCTGACCGTGTTCCCGGCTTTTCCGCATCCGAAACATTTATAGATCCCTTTTGCCGGAGATACCGTAAAAGAAGGCGTCCTCTCATTATGAAAAGGGCACAACCCGATGTAATTTGTTCCTCTTCTTTTCAGAGAGACAAAATCTGCAACCACCTCTTCAATCCGCGCGGCAGACATGATGGTTGAAATAGTTTCGGGAGTGATCAAAACGCTGTTTTTTTCTCTGCTAAAGTAACAAAAATCACTGAATTCTGACAGGGAAAATATTCAACAATTCACATATAATTTGTACTTTTATCCTCCAATTTCAAACGTATGGACCGCAGAGATTTTTTCAAAAAAAGCATTCTGGCAGGGGTTGCTGCCGGCGCTGCAATGACATTAGGCAATATTGGTAAAGTCATTGCCGGTAAAATACCACCTCCTGACTCAAGTCCCAATCCCGATCCCAATCCCGGAGCCCAGGGACCTTATGATCTTGTTGCAGTTAAAGACGGCGAACCAGTCCAAATGTTCGACAAAGCAATCGAATCACTCGGAGGAATGAAAAATTTTGTGAAAAAGAACCAGACCGTTGTGGTTAAGCCCAATATCGGATGGGATACCTCTCCCGAACGTGGAGCTGACACCAATCCTGATCTGATAAAGCACATCATACAGCAATGCTATAGCGCCGGTGCGAAAACAGTATACGTTTTTGACAACACTTGCGATAACTGGAGCAAATGCTATGAAACCAGCGGAATCCAGAAGGCGGTAAGAGATGCGGGAGGGAAGCTCGTTCCGGCCAATTCAGAAAGCAACTACCAGCAGGTAGAGTTGAAAAACGGGAAAAAGTTAAAACAAGTCAAAGTTCATGAACTGATCCTCAGCTCGGATGTTTTCATAAATGTTCCTGTCCTGAAATGCCATGGTTCTGCTGTGATCACTGCAGCCATGAAAAATCATATGGGGATCGTATGGGATCGGGGATATTGGCATCGTACCGACCTGAACCAATGCATCGCCGATTTTGCTGCCTATCGTAAACCAGACCTTAATGTTATCGATGCATACCGCGTCATGACTAAACGCGGTCCCCGGGGCGTTTCTGAAGAAGATGTGGTACTGATGAAATCGTTACTTATTTCACGGGATATTGTTGCTGCAGATGCAGCCGCTGCAAAATTGTTTGGTACAGAACCAGAAAAGGTCTCCTATATTAAGCTTGCTAACGAGGCAGGAGTGGGTAAAATGGACCTGACAAAACTGTCCATAAACAGGATAAAAATGTAAATAAATGCAGCTTGTTTTCCTGAAAAAGATCAGGGTCGTTGTTTCACTGATCTTTTTTATTTTTACCATATTCATATTCGTTGATTTTACCGGGCTTGTCACAGCAAGACTGATCCGGGCAGTACTATATCTCCAGTTTATTCCTTCTTTCCTTAAATTTATCAACACTTTATCCATAGCGGCTGCAGGATTCCTGTTCATATTTCTTTTGACAATATTATTTGGAAGGGTTTACTGCTCCACAGTTTGTCCCCTGGGTACCATGCAGGATATCTTCTATTGGATTGCCAAAAAATTCATGATCATTAAGAGGCTCAAATTCACAAAACCGCATAACCTTTTACGATATACTATATTAAGTATCCTGGTACTGCTCCTCTGTTTTTCATCTGTCTTTCTGGTGAACATGCTGGATCCTTACAGTCTTAACGGAAAGATCTTTTCCGACCTTCTCCGTCCGGTGGTTTACCTGGGGAACAATATCCTTTCGAGGATATTACAAATGTTCGATAGCTATTCCGTTTATTCAGTTCCCATTAAAGTTTTTTCCTGGCCATCGGTTCTTTTTTCATTATCCTTCCTGGTACTTATTTTATTTCTTGCCGGTCATAAAGGAAGATGGTATTGCAATAATATTTGCCCTGTGGGTACGCTCCTTGGGATCTTCTCCCGTTATTCCGTTTTTAATATTAAAATGGATGAGAATGCCTGCACTTCGTGCGGGCTTTGTGCCAAAGAGTGTAAAGCAGGATGCATCGATATCAAAAATAAAGAAGTGGATTTTTCCCGCTGTATTGCCTGCTTTGATTGTTTTAAAGCATGTCCTGAAGAAGGGATTGGTTACAAATATCATTTCCGGAAAAGAGAATTTTTAAAAAAAGAAAACAACACCTCACGACGGAATTTCTTCAAAACAACGCTCCTTGGAACTGCAGCAATCTTATCTGCAAAGACAGTATTCGGTGGAAAAAAAGAGAAGACGGGAATAAGCTCTGTTCCGGTTACACCGCCGGGATCAGTCAGTATATGGCATTATACATCCAAATGTACCGCCTGCCATCTGTGTGTGAGCGCCTGTCCGACAAAGGTTCTGCAGCCAACCCTCATGGAATTCGGATGGAACGGGATGTTTCAGCCGAAAATGAATTACCATGCTGAATATTGTAACTTTGAATGTGTGAAATGTTCGGAAGTCTGCCCGACCGGGGCAATTCTTCCAATTACAAAAGAACAAAAGTCAACCATCCAGATCGGCATTTCAAAGTTCATTAAAAATCTATGCGTTGTCGTTACAAAGCACACGGCCTGTGGCGCCTGCTCCGAACACTGTCCTACAAAAGCCGTCGAGATGGTTCCATACCTTGATGACCTCCTGATCCCCAGTGTCGATGAAAAGATTTGTGTGGGGTGCGGCGCTTGTGAATATGCCTGCCCTGTAAAACCCGATAAATCCATTTACGTTGAAGCCAATCCCTATCATCGAAAAGCCTTAAAACCCAAAAAGAAAATAAAAGACCAGAAAAAAACAATTAAACCCAGCGACGATTTTCCATTTTAACAATGTGATGAACTTTTTTTATTTTTACTCACCACGTCACCACTTATCATATGTTAGATGTTAAAAGATTCACTTTCTCCGATCCTGACCTTGCAAGTCAGGCCTTCGCCATTCGACGCAAGGTCTTCGTAGAAGAACAAGGTGTAGATCCAAAATTGGAATACGATCATGAAGAGGATTCCCATTATTACATGCTTATTCTGGCTGGAAAAGCAATAGCCACTGCCCGTTGGAGGGAAACAGAAAAGGGTATCAAACTGGAACGGTTTGCAGTGCTGCCTGAGTATCGCAACAGAGGGCTTGGGGCATTGATACTAAAGGAGGTGATAAAAGACGTTATACCGCTCGGGAAGACAGTTTACCTGCATTCACAATTACGTGCAGTTCCTTTTTATGAAAGAAATGGATTTATCAAAGAAGGTTCCATTTTCTATGAAGCCAATATGGGGCACTATTTCATGAAATTCAAAAGATCTTAATAAAGAGGAATTTCTTTCCATCCGCCGGTAGTCTTCAGCCAGTTGGATGTAAAACCCAGGCTATGCAATTCTTTCCGTGCTTCTTCAAAATACAGCGACAGCTCATGGGGTTTGTGTGCATCGGATGAGATGGTTATGGGAATATTCCTCAAAAGGATCTTTTTAAGTACTTCCGGCCCGGGAAATAAAGTGGCCGACCGTTTTTTGTAAACCCCGCGGGTGTTCACTTCTATCACGCAGCCTGCATCAGCAGCCATATCAAGGGTTTCTTCCACCAGTCTTAGGTACCATGATTCTTCTTCTGAAAAATACCGGTCACGGTTGTACATCTTGATCTTGTCGAGATGTCCCACAATATCCGGTTTCTGGGTGAGGATCATCTCCTGAGCCTGACGGTAATAAGTAGTCACTGCTTTCTTGATGTCTCCCGAAAAAATGCCTTTTAAACCATTATCATAAATCGTAATATCCGGGCCATCGATGAACCAGAGTTTTCCTGAATCTTCATTTTTTACCAGATGAACAGAGCCAATAAAATAGTCAAAGGGATAATTTTTCCGGTAATGATCGATTGGCAATGTAATACCGGGAATAAAATCTACTTCCAGTGCCAGAAGAATTTTTATATCATGCAATGCATTGCTGCCGGCATGATCGTTTTTTAAGTTTAATATGGTCTGAATATAATTTCCCAACTCCTCCTGCCGGATAGCGAAATTATTTTCAAAGGGAACCGGTGAATGATCGGAAAAGCCCAGCGTATCAAATCCCTGGTGAACAGCTTCTTTAATATAATCTTCCGGTCCGGAAGACCCGTCACTAAACCTTGTATGAGTATGTAAATTAAATTTCAAATCTGACTTTTCAATTATCAATTATCCATTATCCATTGTCAATTATCTTATAGATTTTGTCTGCCCTGCGAAGAAACGTATCAACAGGAATAGAACATTGATCACCTTTCACAGTCTTTTTCACGGGTTTCAGATCGACACGGATTTCAGGGATCATCATTTCAATGGAACCGGTTGTAGGACCCTGGATATAAACAGAATCACCTGGTTCCAGTAAGCCTGATTCCATTCGAATTTCAGCAACCTTCAGCTTACTGAAATAATTTGTCACCTTTCCTACATACTCTTTTCTTTGTGTTGCCAGCGAACCATGCTGACCAGTCCATTCGCCCAATGTTTGACCGAGATAGTAGCCATCCCAGAATCCACGGTTATAAGCAGTTTTCAACCGATCCATCCATCCTTCGACCGTTTCCGGGTTGTAGGTTCCGTCAATCACAGAATCCACAGCCTCACGGTAACAGGAAATAACGGTATTCACATATTCAGGACTGCGCCCACGACCCTCAATCTTAAGGATACTGACCCCTGATGCAATGATCTTATCCAGAAAACCAATCGTACAGAGGTCCTTTGGCGACATGATATATTCATTATCGACCACCATCTCAACGCCGCCATCAAGATCTGTGACTTTGTAAGGACGGCGGCAAAGCTGGTAACAGGCGCCGCGGTTGGCAGAAGCATTGTAATTGTCGAGGCTGAGATAACATTTTCCGGAAATAGCCATACATAGAGCGCCATGAGCAAAGATCTCAATCCTTACCGGTTTCCCGGATGGTCCCGTGATATTTTCCCGTTTGATGGCTTTAGTGATTGAGGTTACTTGTGATAGCTCCAGCTCTCTCGCTGTCACCATCACATCAGCAAATTGTGAATAATATTTAACTGCCGCGATATTAGAGATGTTGGTTTGGGTGCTCATATGCACCGGCATTCCTGTTGAAACCGCATATTGGATCACGGCCTGATCGGATGCAATAATGGCAGAGATACCATTTTTCTTAGCCGAATTCATGATCTTCTTCATTTCGGCCATTTCCTTGTCGTAAATAACAGTGTTCAGGGTAAGATAGGTACTGACATCATTTTTACTACAGATCCTGCAAATCTTCACCAGGTCTCGTAGTGTAAAATTGATTGATGACCGCGAACGCATGTTCAGACTCCCGATACCGAAATAAACTGAATCGGCTCCCGCCCGTATAGCTGCTGATAATGATTCCCACGAACCAACGGGAGCCGTGATCTCGGGTCGTATGATCTTTGATTTCATAAGATTGCAAAGGTACGGGTATTAAAATTAATTTGTACCTTCGCCAACCGAAAAGGGGATGTTAGCTCAGTCGGTTCAGAGTGCATGCTTCACACGCATGAGGTCGGGAGTTCGAATCTCCCACATCCCACAACATATCTAAATTAATTTTTCACAAACTTCCCAACTTCAACCGTCTTTTCATTTGTCACTCGCAAAAAATAAACACTGTTAGGGAGATTACTGATGTCAATTTTTGTTTTTGGGTGGGTGATTTGACGTGTCATTACCTCCTGACCGTTCATGTTGATTATTGAAAGTTGACTGTTCGTAAGAGTTGCAGATATTTCAATAGTCATTTTATCAGTTGAAGGATTTGGGTAAATTTTGAAAAAAGAATCCTTTGATTTGATTTCTTCAATAAAATCGTTACCTCCATCAGTGGTCTTAATAATTGTTCCTCCTTGACCAACGGCATAGCCTATTGAGATACTGGGAAAATAAACTGAAAAAAGTTCATTGAGCATAAATTCTTGTGTGATTGTCCATGTTGTTCCCCCATCCAAGGTAAATAAAATAGTTCCATCAGTACCCACCGCATAACCCTTGGCTGGACTGGAAAAGTATATGGAATTTAATTGTCCGCCAGATGATTCAAAAACCTTGTTCCATGTTTCACCCCCGTCAATAGTTTTATAAATCTGTTGAAAATCACCCCCGGCGAACCCTTTTTTGCTATCAATAAAAAAAACTGAAAAAAAAGGCATATCCGCACTTATGTATGTCCATGTATCGCCTCCGTCTGTTGATTTCAAGACTCCGCTCCGACCATTATACGACAAAGACCCACAAGCAATATATCCTGTGTCAGAACCGGCAAAATAAACAGAATTCAAGGGGCTATCTGTTCCGGTTGGTATTGTAACCCATGTCATACCTTTATTTATAGTTTTGAACATTGATCCATTATCCCCCACAGCGTACCCCTGGTCGCTGTTGATAAAGTAAACCGATCTTAATTGGCCAACTGTCAATAAACTTGTAACTCTTGCCCAGGTTGCTCCCCCATCACTTGTTTGTAAGATTACTTGAAAAGCCATAGATATTAATCCGTGAATAGGATCATAAACGGTGGAATCATAACTACCCACTCCAATCCCAGAGGTCGAATCAGTAAAAAAAAGGGAACTTATTTCATAGTTTAGTCCACAGGATAAGGGATTCCAGGTTGCCCCGCCATCAATGGTTTTTAATACGTATCCTCTTCCACCCGAAGAATACCCTACCAGATCGTTGATAAAAAACACTGAACTTAAATCTGAAGTCGTTCCAGTCCTTGCATCAGTCCATACTGCCCCACCATCAAAGGTTCTTAAAATTGCTCCATTATTACCCACTGCATATCCCCTGCTGACATTTACAAAGTAAATTGAAAACAAAGATTCCGTGTTCCCTGATGGGAGACTACTCCAAGTTGTACCTCCATCGCTGGTTTTTATAATTTTGCTATATTCTCCAACAAGCAGATAACCATTATTGACATTGGTAAAGTATCCGGAAGTAAAAAAATCTGAAAATCCAGTCGATAAAGCATTCCAGGTAATGCCTCCATCTGTGGTTTTTAAAATACTTTCATCAGTCACTACATACCCTGTATCAGCCCTGGGAAAACAAACTGAATGCATAGGTAGGGTTGTTCCGCTCGATAAAGTATCCCAGTTGATGCC